>JADLHS010000527.1 GCA_020848635.1 Limisphaerales bacterium | reverse complement strand
GCGAATGCTGGGATTTTCTTCGGCGCCGGGGCGTTGGTACTCGTGTCCGGCCTGAGCTTCACCGGCGCGTGGCTGGTGGGAAAGGAGCGCCAGTCTCCGACTCGGCGTGATTCTGGAGGCGGCGAAAACGACCAACGCCCCGGGGCGGAGGCTGGCGCTCCAATGACACTGGCCTCCCTTGCCGTTCGTGGGTGTGCGCGCCGGCGGAAGCGAAGTCTCGGGACGGTGGCGATGCTGGCGTGTGGAAGTTTTCTCATCGTCTCCATTGGCGTATTCCGACTAGACGCTAATCGCGACGCGACGGAACGCAGTTCCGGAACTGGTGGTTTCGCGTTGATCGGCGAAACGACGATGCCGGTAGTCCAGGATTTGAATTTCAAGTCGGGGCAGGAATTCTTTGCTTTAAACGAGGGTGAGCTTGTGGACGTGAACTTCGTGCCGTTCCGAGTACGGGAAGGCGACGAAGCAAGCTGCTTGAATCTGAATCGCGCGCAGAAACCGCGGCTGCTGGGAGTGAAACCAGAGATGCTGGAGGGGCGATTCACGTTCGCAAAATTAATGTCGGATACGTTCGTGAAGACAGACGCGTGGTCGCTCCTTAGCAAGACCAGTGTTCCCGACCGTGCGCGAGTGGAACGAGCCGAAATTCCCGCCATCGGCGACGCGAACTCCATCCAGTGGGCCATGGGCAAGCAAGTCGGCGACACGATTGATTACGTGGACGAGCGCGGGCAGCCGTTCAAGGTGCGCATCGTCGGCGCGGTAGCGAATTCGATTTTGCAAGGGCAGCTCATCATTGATGAGACGGAGTTCGTGAAACGGTTTCCGGGCGAGAGCGGGTATCGAATGTTTCTGGTGGATGCGCCGTCGAACGCGGTGGCGCAGGTGTCGGCGACGCTGTCGCGCGCAATGCAGGATGTGGGGTTGGAATTGACGCCCGCTGCGCAACGGCTCGCGCAGTTCAACGCGGTGCAGAACACGTATCTTGGAACGTTTCAGGTGTTAGGTGGGCTCGGCTTGCTTCTCGGCAGCGTGGGACTGGGGATTGTGGTGTTGCGAAATGTTTTGGAACGGCGCGGGGAGCTGGCGCTGTTGATGGCGGTGGGCTTCCGCAAACGGACCCTGCAGTGGCTGTTGCTGATCGAGAACGGTGCGTTGCTGGTGGTGGGGTTGGCGCTGGGGATGATTGCGGCGGCGGTGGCGGTTTTGCCGGCGGTGGTTTCGCCTTCGGCCCCATTGCCCTATGGGTCACTCGCAGTCACCCTGGCCGCCGTGCTGGGGAATGGGGCCCTGTGGACGTGGGCGGCCACGCGGGTGGCGCTGCGCGGGGATTTGCTGGCGGCGTTGAGAAATGAGTAAGTGGAACAACGATGAAAACACAAGAACACGGATTGAATCTCCGAATCATTGCATTAGTGGTGACTTTGGGCTTCTCGCTGAATTTGGTTTGGGGAAAGGTGGCCAAGGAGTTTCCCGCGCATTGGGGTAAACCGCCCGAGATCCAAACGCAGGACTACGTTGAGCTGCCCGCGGACTATGGTCACGGCAGTTCGACCCTGGCGAAATGGATAGCGACCAATCTAAAGCGCGACCAAGCCGGGAAGACCGAACCAGCCCAGCCCGCCGCGCTGTACGAAAACAATTTTGAGAAGGCCGAAGCGGGCAAACTGCCCGACGAGTTCATGGCGTTGGCGGGGGATTTCCTGGTGAAGCGCGACGGCACCAACCAGTGCCTCGATTTGCCGGGCTCGCCGTTGGATAGTTACGCGGTGCAATTCGGCCCGACCGAAAGCGTGGATGTGGTCGCCGGCGCACGAGTTTTCGGTACGGCGAAAGGTCGGCGCGCCCCAACGTTTGGCGTAGGGTTGGGTGGCGTGGCGGGTTTCAAGTTGCAGGTCGCGCCTGCTAAAAAAGCACTGGAATTGCTCAAGGATCAGGAAGTGAAGACGAGTGTGGCTTTTGAGTGGCAGACGGGGGCGTGGACTCAGTTGCGCTTACAGATTCGCAAAGCCAAAACGGGAGCGTGGAAGATCGAAGGCAAGGCGTGGTCACAAGGAAGCGCCGAGCCGAAGGAGTGGATGGTTTCATTCGACGAAACGGAAGCGCCTGTGGGCGGCCGCGCATCTGTACTGGGAAGCCCGTTCGCGGGGACGCCGATCTTGTTCGACGATCTGCGCGTGGAGCGAGTTGCGGAAAAGTAGGGATTGGGGTTTACGAGGCAGTTAGCCCGTCGGGTTTCAGTCGAATTCCGAGCAACTCATGAAATAGAGGCACCTCGGGCAGCGGAGTTTGCACTTCTCATTGTGTAATTCGTGCCCGCACTGGGGACACCAGCGCCAAGGTCCGGCGTCGTTGGCGCCGGGCGCGATTGGTCAGGTTTCAGCCAGGGGCGAAAGAAGAGAATTCCCGCTGCGGCGGAAGTTGGAGTTTACTGCGGCGGGGCCGGGTTGCGGGGCAATGGGGCCGCGCCCGATTCACCGCCCGGAAGGGTGTCGCGCGGCGTGAGCGGAGTGCGTTGATCGCGAAAACGGCGTTCGCGTTCCGGTTGGCCCGACCCCTCGCTCCGGCGCCCGGCCCGCTGTTTCACCAACTGCTCAAACTGGGGGCGTTGTTCCGGGGTTAGGAGGGCGTGAATTTGCTCCCGTGTTTCCGACAACTGTTTGCGAGTTTGCGGCTCGAGGCTGGCGCGTATTTCGCGCATTCGCTCCTGCCCGTCTGCCATGATTTGGCCAATCCGCTCGCGTTGCTCGGGCGTGAGGCGCAACTGGCGGGCGAGGATTTGAACAAATTCCCGGTTGAGCAGCGGAGAGCCGGACGAGGCGGCATTCGCGGGGCGTGGGTCGTTGGGCAACGCCGGATGATTCGGTGGTAACGGAAGGCTGGCCACAGTCTTGGGCATCCGTTGCCAGGGTTTCTGTCCGCGTTCGGCGAATCGGACCAAGGAAGCGCCGGTGATGATCCCGGTGATGAATATGACCAGCGTTGCGCAGACAATTTTCCAGGCGTTCACCAGGTTTCCTCCAGTTGATCCGCCGCCGCGAGCAGGGTTTGTTCAAACTGCTGGGAAAGGTCTTCGGTCGTGGAGGACGCGGGGGACTGGACGAACGACCAAGTGGCGAGCAAAAGGGTGACGGCAACACAAGTAACCGCCGCGCGCCACAGCGCCCGGGCCCAAAGCGCGGCGAGGTCAACCGGCGGCAACGTGCTAAGGTGGGCGCGGATGCGCTGCTCGAACGCGTACGGCACGCGATCCGCCGGCGGGTGGGCGCGGGCGGCGGCGAGCAGTTTTTGTTGCAGAGGTTCTAGGTTCATCGTGAACAATTATGCCAGACGGACACGGGGTTTTGGGGGTTACAAATACTTGTCCTGGGCAATGCGGGTGAGGATTTTTCGCATTTCGGCGCGGGCGCGGAAAGCCCGGACTTTGACGAGGGGCACGGACCAGCCGGTGAGTCCGGCGATCTCCTTCACGCTGCGATCCTCAATTTCCAGGAGCGTGATGATGAGCCGGCTGGCGGGGGCCATCTGCGCGAGAACCCGCTCGACGAGCAACTTCGCGGCCTCCGCGTGTTCATTAACGGATTCGGGCGCGGCGGCGAATCGCTCCAGCCAGTCATCCTCGGGTTCGGAAAGCTCGGAAAAGGCGGACTCGCGATTGCGTTGGTGGGCGCGGAGAAAATCGTAACACGTCCGTACCGCCAGGCGCATCAGCCAATGCTCGAACGGCGCTTCCCCGCGGAAGCTGCCTAGTTTCTGAAAGGCCTTGACCCAGATTTCCTGGGCGATGTCCTCGACCTCGCGTTCCAACCGGGCGTAGCGCCGGGCCGTGGCGAAGACGCGGGGCGAGTATTTTTGCACCAACGGCTCGAAGCTCGCGGCGTCGCCTTTGACAGCGGCCACGATCAACTCCGCCTCGGTCGGTTCCATGCGTGCGACTATGCCAGAGCGATTCTTGGGCTCAATCGCAAAAGCCGCCGCTCCCGGAAGCGTTGGCGCCGAGATCACATCTGAAACCATTCTATTGCGAATCAGGTTTCGGTGCGACTGGCCGGTCGCGGGGGGCGGGCGGGAGACGATTATCCCGCCGGGGGCGCGGGCCATCGGGCGGGCCATCCATTTCCCGCGGCGGCAGTGGATTTACAATTTTCTCGAGCTGTTCCATGGAAAGCGGTGGTTGCACCTGGGATAATGCTTTGGCCCGCAGTACGGCCAACTCGACGTCCAGCTTGCCAACTTCCAATGCCTTGGCGCGCACCGCCTCTTCATCAAACTTATCGTTGAGCGAGGCCCGCATGAGTGCCTGGCGGGCGGCGCGGACCTTTGCCTCCAGACTGCGCATCGGGGCGCGCTGTGCTGCCATCGCGGCGTGCAGGGTTTCGCGTTGTTCCTCGGTCAACACCCGTTCCAGCACGGGCAAGGCCCGACCCTCCGGGACGCCCGGTTGGGGTTGCCCGCCTTGCCGCTCAGCTCCCGCCGGCGGCGGGCGACGGTTGGGCGCTTTAGGATTGGGTTGGGCGAGGGCGGCAGGCAGGCTATGGAGCAACACAGAGACGGTGATGGCAAAAGCCATCTTGCGCACAAGCGGCTTTGGCTCAAGTGGGCATTTCATTCAGTACCTTTCGTCCGGGCGGTGTTAAAACCTTCCGGTTCGTTGGAGGAAAGGACGCCGGGCAGCCCGCCGTGGTTACACGGCGGCACGGAGATAACCGAAAGGCAGCGGAAACCTGACGGGCGTCAGCTTTTCTTGATCGCGAGGCTTTTTTCGAACTCCGCCGAAAACTTGAGCATTGCGGCGGTGACTTTGCGCGGCTGGTCTTCAAACGTCGCGGACATGCGTTCGGCCGCTTCGGGCTTGCGGCGCATGACTTCGGCCGCCGCCAGCATGAGTGAAAGATGATTGTTAATGTCGTGCCGCAGGTTGGAGAGTTGCTGGTTCAACTGTTCAATCTGGCTGACCGCCAGGGTCACCGGTTGGCTGGGCAGGTTCAGGTTCGCGGTGGGCATACGCGGTTTGCGTTGGTGCGTCAGGCGGTCGCGGGTTCCAGATTCAGCGTCCGGCGAATCAGCTCGCAAAGCTCATCATGCTTGATTGGCTTGTGAAAGAAGGCCGTGGCCCCGGCGGCTTTTGCCCGCGGCTCGTATTTCTCGCGATCACCGCCCGTAATCACAATAATCGGAATCGTGGCCGCTTCGTCCAAACGTTTTAACCACTCCATGATGAGAAAGCCATCCCACGCCACGCTGCTCACGTCCGTCGGAAAAGTGATGTCGAGCAGGATGAGATCTGGTTTTTGGGTGCGAACGGCATTGACGGCGTCGGCGCCGTCCCGAGCGCTGACAACCGCAAATCCATTGGCCATGAGTTTGATGGATAGCGATTTGATGACCACGGCGTCGTCATCTACCACCAAAATCTTCTTTTTGTTCATAATGTTTTATTCCCGCCTCGCGGGTGCTGTTTCTTTAGCAACAATCAAACCAAGCGCCATTCCCTTGCCGGCCCAGCCGGTATTGCCGGTTTGTGCTCGGCCTTGGCGGACGAATTGATTCGCCGTGCCCGCGCCGGCTGCTCAATATCGGGACGGCTTTGTCCAACATGGGAAACGCTTTTTTTAGTCCGGGCGCCGAACGCGCCGGCAAGGTGAACGAATTGTTCGCCGCCATCGCTCCGCGCTACGATTTTATCAACGATCTGCAGAGTCTGGGGCTGCACCGCCGCTGGAAGCAGCGCTTGGTGGCTTGCGCCGCCCCAAGGCCTGGCGACCGCGCCCTGGACATTTGCTGTGGTACCGGCGACCTAGCCTTCGTGCTGGCGGCCGGCGGAGCGGAAGTCATCGGGCTGGACTTCAGTGCGCCGATGCTCGCGGTTGCCACCCGGCGGGCGGCGGGCGCCGGTGGGGTTGGCCCCCAGTTCATTCAGGGGGATGCGATGTGCCTTCCGTTTCCTGCTGACACCGGTTTTGACATCGTTACGGTGGGCTATGGTTTGCGCAACCTGGCGAGCTGGGAGACTGGTTTGAGCGAAATGGTGCGGGTCGCCAAACCCGGCGCGCGCCTACTCGTGCTGGACTTTGGCAAGCCGGACAACCGCCTGTGGCGCGCGGTTTATTTCAGCTACCTGCGCTTGTTTGTGCCCTTGCTGGGTCTGGTGGTTTGCCGGAATGCCAGCGCCTACGCCTATATTTTGGAATCACTCCGGCATTACCCGGCGCAGCGGGGCGTGGCGGCCCGGATGCGGGAACTGGGATTGATCCAGGTGCGCGTCGAAAATTTCCTTGGCGGCGCGATGAGCATCAATTACGGGGAGAAGGCCAGGTAACTTTGTGGTCGCTGCGGAAATCTCCCTCCCGGTCTTGAATCTCGTTGCCAAGGCGAAACCGCTTCGGTCAGAATTATCGCATGCGTTTCCAGGACAAAATTGTGGCATGGGAAGATTTGCCGGCGTGGCGTGCGGCCCGGCGTGCCAGCGGCCAGCGGCTGGTCGTCACCAACGGCTGCTTTGATCTGCTTCACCTTGGCCACGTTACTTATCTGGAATCCGCCCGCAATCAGGGCGACGCGCTCCTCTTGGGCCTGAATGGCGACGTTTCGGTGCGGCAGTTGAAAGGTGACACCCGCCCGGTGAACCCGGAAGCCGATCGCGCCGCCGTGGTCGCTGCGCTGCAAAGTGTGGACGGCGTTTGCATCTTTGCTGAAAAGACCGCCACCCGCTTTCTCGCTGCGGCCCGGCCCGACATCTATGTCAAGGGGGGCGACTATACGTTGGAAACCGTCAATCAAGATGAGCGCCGGGCGGTGGAGCAGGACGGGGGACGAATTGTCTTTCTTCCGTTTGTGCCGGGCAAATCCACCACTACCTTGCTGGAAAAAATCATGCGGCTATGAAAGCGGTGCGCACACGGGGCCAGGGGTTGGTGATATTTGCGTGACATGCGCTTCTTGATGCTGAACTGGCGCGATCCGAAGAATCCGCTCGCGGGTGGGGCCGAGCGGGTAACCCAAGCGTATCTTGCGGCCTTGGTGCAACGCGGGCATGAGGTTTATTGGTATGCCAATCAATTTGCCGGAGCGCCGGCCGAGGAGACCATCGAAGGGATCCACATTATTCGCGGTGGAGGTGTGGGTGGTTCCATCTTCAAAGCCATAAAATGGTACCGCCTCCAGCTGCCGTTCCAGCTGGTCATAGATCAGCATCATGGCATTGCCTGGTTTGCACCGTGGTGGTGTCGGACCCAGTGCATCGCCTATCTGCACGAAGTGTTGGGTCCGATTTGGGATACTTTCTACTCGCCGCCGGTGGCTGCTTTCGGCCGCTGGCAGGATCGCTGGACGCACTGGCTTTACCGCCGCGTGCCGTTTTGGACAGCGTGTGAGTCCACCCGCGATGGGCTCCATGGTCACGGCGTGCAGAATGTCACCATCATCCGGTACGGTGTTCACACGCGGGCGTTGCCGGTCCTGGATGCCAAGCCCCTCTCCGCGCCGTTGCGGCTGGCCGTTGTCTGTCGGCTCGCGCCCAACAAACGGGTCAATCATTGCCTCCAAACGCTGGCTGAACTGCGGCAGCGCGGTGTGCCGGCCCGGTTGACGGTTGTGGGCGGTGGCGAGTTGGAAGCCGCCCTCCGGCAGGAAGCCGCGAGTTTGCAATTGGGTGACGCCATCAAGTTCACCGGGCTTTTGTCCGAGGCGGACAAGGATCTGATTCTGCGCGAAGCCCATCTCCTGCTGCACACCTCCGTGCGCGAAGGCTGGGGGTTGAATGTGATTGAGGCCAACGCGCTGGGCACGCCAGCGGTGGTTTATCCCGTGGCAGGCTTGCGGGAATCCACGTTGCATGACCAGACCGGCCTCGTGGCGCCGCAGGAAACCCCGGCCGCATTGGCCGATTGCCTCGCCCGCTTGCTCGGCGATGACGCGCGTTATCAACGGTATCGCCGTGGCGCCTGGGAACGCGCCCAGACGATGCATTGGGATCGCATCCTGCCGGCGGCGTGTGATTGGTTCGAGGCGCGGGCCCGCGGAGAAACGGCCGGGCCGAAGATGATTCCCAAGCTCTAATTTCCGCTGGGCCCGCAGCGTTGCGGCCTGGCGGAGAACTTACCGCGGCAGGCGCCGCACCCGCTCCCGCCAATAGTCGAGCACGTCCTTCAGGGTCTGTTCAAATGGGATCGCCGCGTGCCAGCCGGTCGCGGCGTGGATGCGGGCGGGGCTGCCGTAAAGATTGGGCAGGTCGGACGGGCGCAGTCGCGTCGGGTCTTCGCGGACCTCAATGGTGCGGACCGCGGAGTTGGCGAGGAAGAAATCCAGAATCTCCTGAATCGCGTGGGATTTGCCGGAGCAAAGATTATAAACTTCGCCGGGCGTGCCTTTTTCCAACAAGAGCCAGTAGCCGCGCACAATGTCGCGCACGTCGGTGTAATCGCGGCGGGCTTTCAAGTTGCCCACGAGCAGGACTGGCTCCCGGAGCCCCAGTTCAATCTCGGCGATCTGCTTGGCAAACGCGGAGGTCACAAACACCTCGCCGCGCCGCGGTCCGTCATGATTGAATGCCCGCGCCCGGAGGCAGGGAATGCCGTAGCTATAAAAGTATTGATGGGCCAGCAGGTCCTGCGCGACTTTGCTCACCGCGTACGGCGAGAGCGGGCGCAACTGATGTTCCTCCGTCACCGGTAACTCCCGCTCGGCCACCAGCCCGTATTCCTCGCTCGACCCCACCACCAGCAACCGGGGAAAAGGCATGCCCCGGTGGCGGATCGCTTCCAGCAGGTGAACCTGACCGATCACGTTCGTCTGCAATGTCTCCGCCGGTGCGTGCCAGGATGTCATCACTTGACTCTGGCCGGCGAGATGGAAAATCCAGTCGGGCCGGGTCACGGCCAGCATCTCCGCCACGGAGGAAGGGTCGCGCAAGTCCGCTTCCACCAACTGAATTTGGCTGCGGAGCCGTTCGATGTTTTCGGTGTTGCTGCGCCAGCGGCTGGCGCCGAACACCTCGGCCCCCTGCGCCAATCCGTACTCCGCCATGTGGCTGCCGACAAATCCGGTAACTCCGGTAATGAGCACTCGCATGGCGCGAGTATCCCGTTGCCATTGGGGTTGTCAAAGCGGATCCGAACCGTGGAAGCAGGTGGTTGAGGGGTGATGCTGACGTTGAAACGCGTTTGCCGTCCGCCGGATCGGCATTCGCGTCTTTCGCCTCGAATCTTGGTTGGGTTCGAGCGAGGCGGAGGACGCGAACCCGGAACTCTTGTCCGCGACCGATTACCGTTTTGCGACTTTATTCACAACTTTCGCCACGCGCGGCTTCACCTTGGGGGCATCGCCCCACAACCCTTCCAAGTCGTAACGCGCGCGCGCGTCGGTGCGCAGGACATGGACGATCACGTCGAAGAAATCCAGCACCACCCAGGCGCCCTGCATTGTCCCGTCCACGACTCGCGGACGGACTGCGTGCTCGTCGCGGAGCTTGTCGGTGATCTCATTCAGGATGGCCCGCAGATGCGGTTCGCTTGTGCCGGACGCGATCACGAAATAATCCGTCACGCTCGAAAGCTTCCGCACATCAAGGACCACGATATCCTCCGCTTTCCGGTTGTCAGCGAACTCGCGGCACAGCAGGGCCAGTTTTTTTGAATCCATCACTCGGGAGCTTGCGGGAGAATGGCTCAAAGATAAAGCCGATTGTTGCCGATGGCCTCGGCGACCGCGGCGGGCACGAGCTGGTCAATCGTTTGACCCGTTTTGACGCGCGCCCGAATCTGCGACGCGGAGATGCCAAACGGAAAGCCCTGGAGTGTTCGTCCACGAAACAGCGGCGGCAGCGGTTCAGCCGCCTCCCCGGGACGGGGAATCACCGCAAACTCCGCGAGTCGGGCCAGCTCCTCCTCCGCCCGCCATTTTGGCAGGTTCGCTACGTTGTCCGCACCGATGAGATAATACAGTTGCGCGTCCGGAAAGCGCCGGGCGTAGTCGCGCACCGTGTCAATCGTATAAGAAACCCCACCGCGATTGATCTCCTGGTCATCCACTTCGCAGTTGGTTTTGCCCGCGAGGGCGAGCCGGAGCAATTGCATCCGGGCGGTGGCGGGCGCGAACTGATGGCCGGCCTTGAAGGGGGATTGCGCCGCGAGGATGAAGAACAACCGGGTTAAACCCAGTTCTTCGACCGCCGCCTGCGCCAGCAAAAGATGACCGGTGTGAATCGGGTCAAACGATCCGCCAAAAAGTCCAATGCGTTGCATCGCGGAAAGGGTAATCCATCCGCTCACCGATGGAAATGGCGGTCCGCGAAATTCAAATACTGCGCCCAATCGTAATCCGTGAGCTCGTGTTTGCCGCTCCGCAGATGGTAGCCGATGGCGTCGCCCACCGGCTGGTCGGCGGCGGGTTGGGGGTTCACGCCCAGGCCCGGCTGCCCAAAGAGCTGGTAAACCGGTTCCGCCGCTTTCGCCGCCAAAAATTCCCCGCGCGGGTCGGCCCAAAGATCCTCGGTCGCGCTGGCGACATAAACCGGTCGTGGCGCAATCAAGGCGAGCAATTCGTGCTGGTCCACCGGCAAATCGTCCTCCCGCCCGGAATATTTTTTGAAGTTGCCGGAAAACCAATGGGGAAACGCCCGGTTGAGATCGGCGGTGCGTTCGCCGAAGCGTCTTCGCGCTAGGGCCGCCCCGCCCTCGCCCGAGTCATTGGAAATGACGATGGCGAACCGTTCATCCCGCGCGCCGGCCCACAGCGCGGTTTTCCCGAGCCGCGAGTGGCCCAGCACCGCGACGTGGTTTGCGTTCACCGGTCGCTCCGTTTCCAGATAATCCAGCGCGCGGCTCAAGCCCCAGGCCCACGCGCCGATCGCGCCCCATGCGTCGGGAGGGAATGTCGGGTTCGCGCCCGTCGGGCTCAACGCCGCGCGCACGCCCTGTTTCCAACCTTCCGCGAAGTCTGGTTCGAGGTCGCCGTAATACGCCGTCGCCAGGGCGTAACCGCGGGCCAGGATTTTTTCCACCGGCCAGCGCGACGTTTCGCTCCCTCGACAGGCGTCGGTGGCGCGGTTATTGGTCACGCAGCCGCCTTTGCGTTCGACCAGCCAGCGATCCGAGAGCCGGACGTCGGGTTCGCTGGTGATCGCGTGATTGCCATTGAAGCTCAAACCGAGGAACGCGGGCACGGGTTGCCGGGCGGCGTTCGGCAGATAGAGCAGCAGGTTCATGCTCGGCCCGTCTTTTTTGCCGGTGAACCAGATCGCGACTTCCTTTCGCGTTGCCCGGCCGCCGAGGGCATTCGTCACCACCGAAATCGTTTCGAATCGCATGGCGCGGGGTCGTTCCGGCGCGCGACCGTAAACCTGCTCCTCAAACAGGCGCACCAGTTCCGGCCGGCGTTTCTCCTGCCATCCCACCGCATTAGTTACGACCGTGCCGTCGGGGCAAACAAGCGGATCGGGCAGGGTGTACACTGGGACGTTCGCCTCGTCGTAGTTCGCACCTGCGGGTTGGGAGAGGATCCCGGTGACGCCTGCGATCAGCAGGGCCCCGGTCGCTAGGCAAAACTTCTGTTTCATGTCAGCAGCAACGACGGATGCCGTTGAATCGTTGTTCCGTGGTCTCGACGTAAAGCTCTGAAGCCGTTTTCGGCGCCGCGGTGGGGTGATCGCATTGGCATTCCTCGGTCTGCGTCATCTGGGCGCGTTCCAGATGCGTTTCGCCGGAAAGCTCCTTGGCCAATGCCAGCGTCAACGCGGCCGTACCCGCAATGCCGCCAAACTTCGCCCCGCCCTCCACCAGCGCGTAATCCGGCAGCCACACCGGCTCGCTCTCATGCAAGACCGCCGGCTTGCGGCGAGCGAGCAAGAGATACCATTCGCGCAGGCTTAACAGAACGATGGCTGACACCATGGCCAGAAACGATCCGGCGACGAAAGCATCCAGGCGGTTGTTAAATTGTTGAGTCGTCCAGGTCCGATCCAACGCGGTTTTTTCCGCGAGCCATTTCGGATCCGCCGACTGCGCCGCCGTTCCCGGATTGCGGATTTTTTCCTCCAAGGATTTTGATTGGGCCAGAAATCCAATGCGCGGATCGGGGTGCCAAATCTTCTGCACTCCAGCCGTGAACGTCACCGCCAGCAACCACACCAAAGGTACGAGCGTGATGAAGGCAAGGGCCGGTGAGCGTTGCGGCGTGCCGAGCGACATCTTCAACAAAATAGTCGTCGCCAGACACAGGGCGATGGCGGCGAGCATTTGATTCGCGATGCCAAACAACGGCCAGAGCGAGTTGATTCCGCCCAGCGGATCGCGCACGCCTTGGATCAGGAACGTCCCCCAGCCGGCAACCATCAATCCGCTCGCCAGCAAATTCGGCGCGACGGCTTTCGTGTCACCGAGCGGTTTCCACAGGTTGCCGAGAAAGTCCTGGAGGATGTAGCGGCCCACGCGTGTCCCGGCGTCGAGGGTGGTTAGGATGAACAGCGCCTCGAACATGATTGCAAAGTGGTACCACAAATCGAGCCAGCGTCCGCTCACGGCCTTGGAAAAAATCTGCGCCATACCGACCGCCAGCGTCGCCGCGCCGCCCGTGCGGCCGAACAAGGTGTGTTCGCCCATGTTTTGCGCGAGCATATGCATGTGTTCGACCGTCACCGGGTAGCCGAGGGCGGTGACTTTCGCCGCCGTCAACGCGGCTTCGCCCTTCACGTTCATGGCGAAATACACGCCCGGCTCCATCGTGCAGGCGGCGACGATGGCCATGATGGCCACCAGCGATTCGAGGCACATCGCGCCGTAGCCAATGGGCCGCGCGTAGCTTTCCCGGGTGATGAGTTTGGGGGTGGTGCCGCTGGCGATGAGCGTGTGAAAACCCGAAATCGCCCCGCAGGCAATCGTGATGAAGCAGAACGGGAAAACTTTTCCGGCCACGACCAGGCCCGAGCCGTCCACGAACTTCGTCAACGCGGGCATCTGCAAGTCCGGCAGCACGAGAAAAATTCCCACCGCCAGCGCGAAGATCGTGCCCAACTTCATGAATGTGCTGAGATAATCGCGCGGCGCGAGCAGCAGCCATACCGGCAGCACGCTGGCCGCGAGGCCGTAAAATATGATTGCCCACGCCAGGGTGATGTCCTTCAAACCGAACGCCGTTGCCCACTGCGGGCTCTCATACACCAGCTTCCCGCCCCAGACCGCGAGCAACAGCAGCCCCACGCCGATGGCCGAGGCTTCCAGAACTTTGCCCACGCGCCAGAAGCGCATGTAACCGCCCATGAACATGGCGATGGGAATCGTTGCGCTCACGGTGAACACCCCCCACGGACTCTCCGCCAGCGCTTTGACGACGACGAGCGCGAGCACCGCGAGCAAAATGATCATGATCGCGAGAATGGCCACGAGGGCGATCGAACCCGCAGCCGTGTTCAATTCCTCCTTCACCATTTGCCCGAGTGATTTCCCGTTGCGGCGCATCGAGGCGAACAGGATCACAAAATCCTGCACGGCCCCGCCCAGGACCACGCCGATGAGAATCCAGAGCGTCCCGGGCAAATACCCGAATTGTGCCGCCAGCACTGGTCCGACGAGCGGGCCCGGGCCGGAGATGGCCGCAAAGTGATGGCCGAAGACGATCCACTTGTTGGTCTTTACGAAATCCTTGCCGTCATCGTGCACCTCGCAGGGAGTGGCGCGGCGGTCGTTGAGCATGAGCACATGCGCGGCGATCCATTTCGAATAGAAGCGGTAGCCGATGACGTACGTGCAAAGCGCGGCGACGAGAATGAAGACCGAGTTGAGGCGTTCGCCGCGATGCCACGCGAGGGTGCCGTAGGCCCACGCACCCAGCAGGGCGACGAGCAGCCAGACGGCGTTCGCGATGAACTTCTTCATGGAGTCAGCATAGGGAAGCCTGGGTGGTAGTCCAAGCCGGTCTTTTGCAGCAAAGGGACTTCGGATTGCCTTCGCTCCATGGGTTGCGCAGGTTTTTCCATAATGCCGGGTAGCGACGAGCGGAAGGGCCGATGCAACGAACCATCGGATGGTCGAGCCTTGACGCGGGGTTTGTAGATTGACCAATGCAAGAACCGCTTTCCAATCGAATGGCGCCGTCGAACGATTTACCACTTGCGGTGCCAACGGTTGCGAGGGACGATCGCAACTATGACAAGCGGCGTCTCCCCGGAGCCACCAAGCGGTGGCGGACCACGCTGAAAACCAGAAACCCCCATGTATCTGCCGGCTTTCCTGCAAACGAGTCCTTCCCTTGGCCGCCGCCGCGCCCGCGGCGTGGTTGGCGTGATCCGGCTGTTGGGGTTGTGGGTTTGCCTCGTCGCCCGCGCCCTGGCCGAACCCCCGGCGCCGCCACCGTGCATCCCGCTGATTTACTGCACGGACCTGTTCCATCCCTACGATGACCCGGACGATCACTTCGATCTCGCCACAGTGTTCGCTCTCCCGGAGTTCGATATCCGCTGTGTCATTCTCGACCAGGGGGACGAGCAATTGAAGCGACCCGGACACGGAGCCGTGGCCCAGCTCAACCGGATGACGGGCCGGAACGTGCCGGCCTTCGGCGGCCTCGGCGCCAAGTTGCACGCTCCGCACGATCCCGGACTGGATCAAGCGGAACCGTTTCAGGCGGGCGTTGCGGCGATCCTGGACACCTTGCGCCGGGCCACCAACCCGGTGACGATCATCACGGTGGGCAGCGTCCGCGACTTGGTGGCGGCTTTCAACCGGGAACCGGAGTTGTTCCGCCGGAAGGTCGGCTGCGTCCTGGCCTTCATTGGCGAGGCGTCCCAAGCGGACTTTCGCGAATGGAATGTTGCCCTTGATCCACACGCCTACGTCGGCTTGATGCGTTCCGGGCTGCCCCTCTACTGGGTGCCGTGCTTCGATGGTGGCGCGTGGCAGAATGCCGGTCACGCCTCCTTCTGGCGGGGGAAACACGACGATTTGCTTCACGCCGCGTCGCCCCAACTCCTGCAATACTTTATCTACGCTCTCGAAAAGGAAAGCGCCGAGCCCTGCGGTTTTCTCACGCAGCCGGTGGACGATGTGCGGCGCGCGCGGCTCCTGGCCGGGACGCGCAATCTCTGGTGTACAGCGGTCTTCAGCGCGCTTGCCGGCCGTGACCTGGTGTGCGAGGACCGACGCTACGTGGCCAAACCCCGCCCGTCGGGCCGCGCCGCAAACCCAAGTCTGCGGAACGAACTGTTTGAGTTTGAACCGGTAACGGTGCGCATCACGGATGCCGCCGTCGTGACCTACGGTCCAGCTCCGGAAGCGCGCCGGATCCGGCGCTTTACCGTACGCGACCCCGTCAACTACGCCCGCGGCATGACGGAAGTCACGGCGGGTTTACTGCTGCCGCTCGGCCAGATGCGCCCTCCTCCCACCCGCCGGTAAGGGCAGCGGAATGCCGGCGGGACAATGGGCGAAGGAAACACCCCCGGCTGCCGATGGCCGGCGCTGCCTCAACGGCCGCACCGCCTGCGCCGTCTTCTACGACGCCGCCAAACGCCGCGGCTGGACCAAACGCCAGCGCCAAACCATTTTCCGGTTGCTGCTCCAACGGTTCGGAGCGATGCTCGTAAAAACGACGAACGGCCATCACCCCAGACCCGCCACGTTGTGGCGCGTCACGGTGGAAGCCTGGCTCCGCTGCTAGGGCCTGATTACCGTCCGGCAATACCAGAAACCAAATGTGTCACCCACTTTATCCAAAATCTGGTCTCACAATTAACTTGGTCGCACAGGGGAACTCCTCCGTGCCACCGGCCCCATGGCCAAGGCCAACCCCTTCCGGTTCTCCACCAAATATCAGGATGACGAGACGGATCTGCTTTACTACGGGTATCGGTATTACAATGCCAGCACGGGGAGGTGGCTTAGCCGCGATCCGATTGAAGAGAGGGGTGGAAAGAATCTTTATGGCTTTGCACGGAACGATGCCATAGATCATTGGGATAGGTTCGGGAAATGTGTCAATTCCTCGGGAGGCAAGAAATCTTTTGGCGGAGGCTTCCGGTTTGATGCGGGTCAAAATCATGCGGACGTAAGCGTAGCAGTCGCAGATAAGAACTACTGCAATGCTGATGAAATCAGCGTCGTATTTAATTTCTTTACGCACTTTGATGAAACCACAGATGACATGTTAAAGCGAACTGCCGAGTTCACGTGCAACGGGAACAAGACCGCCCCGTCAGGCGTTCGCAATTCGTCACCAGATCATGATAATGGAAAAGAGTGGAGCGTAACTTGCAAGCTTGGAGCGACAAAATGCAATTCAATGGCGACGGGGGGTAACCTTGGGTATTAGGGGAGTGACGCGGAAAGATGGCCCGATGGAGGACGTGGGGACAGTGAACGCATCCATAAACTACTCTTGCGATTGCCCGTGCAAGATCAAGGGGTGCGTTAATGTAGAATTGTCTGCAACCGGAAAAGGTCAGTAACAAATGATCAAGCGTTTCAATTCTCTATTGGCTTTTATTGTAATCCCTGTCCTGACTTATGCAGTCCTTTCAACGGCGGCTGATGAGATCGCTTCAAAGGAAGTGGCAAGGACAGAAAGGAACGCACCTATCTTGAGATTGATTGAATCTCCATCTCCAAATCATTTTGGCTTTGATCAGCATGGCGACCTCATTCGCATTGCGCTACCCCAAAAACTAAACATCGACAGCAACCTTGCCCTCATTGCAACGTGCCCAACTGTAACCGATGTGACGGTCTGGTTCACCAAAAGAGGCAACCCGTTTCTTTCGAAGAGCGGTTTTGATTGCCTGCGAAAACTGCCGCGACTGGAGAAATTGGAGATAGGTTGTTGTGAGCTAATACCGGGCGAAATGTTTGCGAGTATGTGCGAATTGACAAATCTGAAGGTTCTGAGTCTGAATCGAGCCGAACCTTCAGTTGAAGACTACGTTGCACTGACGAACCTCGTACGATTAGAAGAGTTGTCCATTGCTGGAGCTGCGCATTTTGGAGATCCTGAATTTAAGAGGTTAAACGTCTTGCGGCATCTTAGAAAGATCACGTTGTATTCAACGTCAGTAAGTTATCGTTGTCTAGATGCAGTTAGTGGTTTTCCTTCGTTGACCAATTTCGTCGCAACCAGAAGGCGATTGGAAATGGGCGATAAAATGGAAAAGATTGAATGGTCCAAACTTGACAGGTAAGCCTCACGCGGATCCTTTCAATATGAACGACACGCGCCAACCAAAGCGACAATGTTGCCGCCATTTTTTGCGCTGGCGCAGCTTCTCAGCTATAAATGGCAATAATATGTATCGCCGGGCGCGGGTTTATCAAACGGCAAATAAATGAAATGGGTGAGTGGAGTGTCTGTTACGGATTTTTTTGGCGTCGTACTTTTGGCCGATTTGGCGTCGTAGGCCTTTTGCAGTTTTGACCGGACTGGCATCGTATTGTGTGGCCGAGTAGCCGCGCTCTGATCGTACGCTTGCGACGCGCCTGGCCGTTTTCAGAGTTTCCAAGGGGTTCCTCATTTTTGGCCGCACTGCCATCGTACGTCACCACTGACGCCTTGGCTTGCGGCACGGTTGGGGATGGGCACGGCGAGTGATTTGAACAACCGGTTGTATCGGTGGCGAAAAGGCACGCTCAAGTGAAAGCCCGGGAGGGAGCGGTGACCCAAAATGGATGCTGAAAACTTCACCCGGTCGGCCGGTCGCAGCCAAACCTCCGCCTGCCGGTCGGCGATCCGGGCGGCTTTTGTCCGCCCAGCTTCGGATTGACTTCACGGCGCGGCTGCCGAATTCTCCGGCGCGTGTCAGAATTACTTTGGGTGGTGGCTCACACCCGGCCGCGCCGGGAAAAGAAACTGGTTGAACATTGCGAGCGCCAGGGCTTGGCGGTGACGCTGCCGTGTTACGACTCGGCGCACAAGTATCGCGGCAAGACCGTGGTGTTTCGCAAACCGCTATTCCCCGGCTATGTCTTCCTGCAACTCGAAAAGGAGCACTTTTCGAGTGTCCGCCAGAACGACAACGTCGCCAATCTGTTGGAAGTCTTCGATCAGGAGACTTTCGCGCGGCAGTTGCAGGAAATTCTTGCGGCGTTGGACTCGAAATTGGAGGTGCGGCTCGCCCCGACCATTGGGGAAGGGACAAAGGTGCGTATCCGGAGCGGGCCGTTGCAGGGGGTGGAAGGGTGGGTGGAGAAACGGCAAGGCATGACGACTGTGCTGTTGCGGCTGGATTTCATCAACCAGGCCGCGGCGGTGAAGATTGCCGCCGACCAGTTGGAATTGATTTGATCGCCGCCGAACCAGATACACGAGGTTTGACCCGCCCGGCGCTTCGGCCTTTACTATGGGTCATGAAGCCATTCTTGGCGCTCGTCGCGGCGGCGGGGTTGTGGGGCGGTTGCGGCGGGGCGAACGGCCCGGCGGTGAGTTTGGTGAGCGTGCAATTTCAAGATGCGACCGTGCTGGAGACCACCGCCGTGTTCACGTTGCGCCTGAGCAATGAAAGCCCATCAGCCATGCAGTTCAACGGCGAAACCCACCGGATTTATCTCAATGGGCTCGACGTCGGGACCGGCTTGAGCGATCAGACCGTGACCGTGCCCCGCCTTGGCACGGTGACGCACGCGGTGACGGTGCATTTGAGCAATCTGGCGCTGGCGACGCGCCTCAAGGCCATCATTGAATCGAAGGGGTTCGATTACCGCATCCGCAGCACTTTTTATGGTCAGTCGTGGTTTAATCGGATGCAGTCGGAAAGCGCAGGCAAGCTCGATTTGAAGGATTTTACGCCCTCGTTGGAAACGACCAATGCCCCCGCGGCCGTGCCCCGCCGGCCGCCCTCAGAACTTCAGTGAAGTTTTCAGGAAGAAGAAGGACGGTTCCTCCATGGCCGTGCCGTTGCGGCCCCGAGTAAAGACCGGGTCCATGCAGACCATCCCGTAGCCCGCTTGAAGATTGGCGATGCGAAACCCGCGGTCGCCCTCTTGGGCGCTGAAGATACTGGCGAGCAGCCCGCTCGCCGCCGTTGAGTGTTTGTTCAAGCAGGCCGCCGCCGCGAGGATCCGGCGCGTGGCATCGCCTGTCCCGGCGGTGGCTGGCAGGGTGTTTGATTGCGGTTCGAAGGCCAGCGCGAAATGGTCGGTATTGGTGGTGGTTGCCGTCGGTGCGGGCAGCGGGATCAGGGAGAGTTTGGTCGGGGTGGACAATATTTCGGAGCGGCACGGGATCGAACTGATCAGCATTGCCAGCGCAACGCAAACAAGGATTCGAGGCAGGCTCCCCATCCGGTGTGGGTCATTCCCCTTTGCGGGTATGACCGGTTTAATTTGGTTCACAACAACGTCACTCCTTTTTGAGCGCTCTGTAGTAGTCCAAATATCACAGCCCGCCCGTGGCAGTTTTAGCAATGGCTGTACCACGGTTTGGAATTCCACGGGCATCACCATGCCGGGAGGAAATCGTTGGTGATGCGTTGGCGGACGGCGTTTCCCCGGACAGCGTGTCCCAAAGTTGGCGGCGCGTTCCAAGGGAAATTCCGGCGTGGACTCCGGTGGTTGCGGGGGTGGTGGCTTACAGTGGCAGGCGCTGGCTTCGGTCAGGCGGGCGCAACAATTGAAGAAGGGCTTGAAGTCTTTGGGCGACTGATTAGTCTCCTTGTGGTTGCGCGCTTAGCTCAGTGGTAGAGCATTTCCTTCACACGGAAGGGGTCGTAGGTTCAATCCCTACAGCGCGCACCATCTTTTTCCCCCTCAAAACCCCAGCAAAACCAGCAGTGTGACCAATCAAGTCAGGCAACCCATGTTTTCGCTGCCAAGTCCCGACAACTGAGTTGTAAACTAATGGGTGCGGACTTGACGCGCGCTTGAAACGGCCATGGGCTGGAGTGTGGATTCCGATTAGCGAGTTGCAAGCGCCGCTGGGAATTCAAACAAACGGATATCATGCACTGACGGGCGCACCGTGCTTTCGGCGTGGTTTGCCTGCCCGTTTCTTCTGACTCAAGAAAAACGGCGCTCCTTGTTAACCAGACAAGGAGCGCCACCGTATTACTCAAACCAACCAAACGACCATTTCTAACGCCGTCAATTTGCTTGGAGTGCAAGCGACGTTCAATCAGCAACTCGCCAATCCGCCAAATACCATGTTAGATAACTTTTTTGATACGCTGAGATAATGCCGGTCACCTTCGGCCTCGCCGCGCGCATAAACGTCGTGGCGGGAGGCGTAACGCGCGGCTTTCGGCTTGAACGATTCAGCGTCGGCAGTAAGAGTTGCGTCATGAAGATGATTCTCGCGCTGTGTTTCGCCGCGCTCTGCTTAACCACGCACGGCCAAACTACCAAAACGTTTTTCACGAAAGGGGCCTGGCACGACTACATGGCCATCAACAAAAAGATCGCGCAACTTGAAGCCAAGGCTAAAGCCCTGTCGCTCGACACCGTGGAGAAGAAGGGGTTGACCCGGCTGCAGGGCCAAGCCAAAAAAATATCCAACGACGAGGCTAATCAAGCCGAGCTTGCGGCCGACAAAGACCTGATGAGCAAGGCCGAGCAGTTGCAAAAGGACATCGCGCGGTTGAGGTTGAAGCTGCAAGAGCTGGACATGCGCTATGCCATGCCGTCGCCCCTCCCGGCCACACCAAAACCCGCCAAGAAATCAAAGTCTTAACTGCGGATACCGCGCAACCCCTGCCAGCGCACAGCCGCCCAGAACTCAACCGATGCACGCCGAAGGCGAATGCATTGTCGTTACGATCAGGGAGGGCAGGGGGAGGATTGACCGCGCCGGCCAGATAACGGCGATTGCTGAAAAATGGCCTTGGTGCTTAAGAAAAGGCTTGTCCTCCTGCGCGCGGAAGGGGGCGTAGGTTCAATCCCGGCAGCTTCTGCCGTAAATTCCTGTCGGCTCAGTGATTTGGGTATTTCGACAAGTCCACCCATTGGAGTTGATACTTGCCGGAATTCAACCCTTCCAGTTCCGAAAGCGCATCCATGTCCGCCTGCATCTCCGGGCTGGGGCCGGAAGTAGAACGCCCACTGAAGAAGACCAGTTCGCCCGGCAAGGGGAGCAGGTTGGGCGATCCGGAATCCCCGCCTTTCCAAGTGTTGACGGTAAAGCCCGGGACGTCGGCGCTGACGTTGCCCGCTTGTTCGGTTTTGAAGATGGGGCTGCACCCGCTGCCTTGGGCGGGTGAAAGGTAACGGGATTGCACCTCGGCGGGCGTCGCAACGCGGATGGGCGGGATCGTGTCCGGCAAATCGCGGTCGAACAGCAGGATCGTATAGTCACCTGGCTTGCCAGTGCGCACCACCGCCCGACGGATGGTCGCGGTGACGAGGGAATTGTCCGCCGTCAGGAACCAGACTTTCGCGCCAGCCTGACGGGTGTTGAAGCCCTCCAAGCCCATGCCATGGCCACGAGTGTAGCCGTGTCGGCGGGTGAGCAGGGTGACCGGCACCTGGCCGGTGCTTCCTTCACCCTCCCAACAGGGACTGAGCGCCGTCAACCCCTGCATGCCCCAGAGGAGACTGTTCGTGTTCCACAGAATGACCGGGGCCACAGCCGGCCAGCCAATCGGATGCGTGCGTTGCGACCAGATTTGCGTCCCGCGCCCATTGGTGTGGGCGATGAAATTGGTCCAGACGAACTGGTTCAGCGATTCCGGGAGGAAGCCGGCGAAGACCTGATTGGTGATCACCGAGTTGGCCGCGCGCAACCGCATGATCATTGGATTTGTCGCGAGTGCTGGATTGTTCGTCGGAAACGGACTTCGCCATTCCCGCGCCACCCGGAAATTCTGATAGATGGCCGCCCCATTCGTTGACCAGCCAATGAAGGTGTTGGTGCCGGCAACCATGTTCGTAGCTGCGACCGTGGCCGCCGGTTCAATGACGGCTTGAGCCGCCACGCCGTGGGCGACCAACGCCAGCCCCAGCGCCAAGCAAAGACGATTTAAGGAGTTCATGATTTTTCGTCCGGTTAAGGGATAAAACCCAATTCATGGCGGCGATCCCAAAGCTGGGTCGGTTTGAAAATGCCGGCCGGCGTGATGATCCCAGTGATCAGTTCCGCCGGGGTCACATCGAAGCCTGGATTCCGTGCTCCGCTCGTCGGATTCGCCACTCGCACGTAAGCCCGTTTGCCGTTTCGTGCTCCGCCCTTCGCCCTCCGCGTTTGAACCACACCCCAGGCCCCCAGCACTTCGCTTTCATGCCGTTCCTCGATTGGGATATTCCGCCCATGTCGCAGCTGCCAGTCAATCGTCGAGAGGGGGATTGCCACGTAAAAGGGAATCCCGTGCCGCTTCGCCAACACGGCCTTGGTGTAGGTGCCGATCTTGTTCGCCACCTCGCCGGTGCGGCCGAGGGTTCGGTCGCTGCCAACTATGACGAGGTCAACCTCACCGCGCTGCATCAAGTGACCAGCGGCATTGTCCGCAATGATTTGGTGGGCGATGCCTTGTTGCGCGAGTTCCCAGGCGGTGAGCGTGGCGCCCTGGGAGCGCGGCCGGGTTTCGTCGCAGAAGACGTGGAATTTCTTGCCCGCCGCGTGCGCCGCGTAAAGGGGCGCGGTGGCCGAGCCAATATCCACAAATGCCAGCCAGCCCGCGTTGCAGTGCGTCAACACGTTCATGCCATTGCGGATTAACTTGGCGCCATGCTGACCGATCCCGGCGCAATGGGACACGTCCGCGTTGGCAAACTCCTCGGCCGCGGCGAGCGCGATCGCTTGCTGTTCCTCGACGGATTTGCCCCGTGCCATGGCCTGCCGGACAGCGTTCATGGCGTTGACCGGATCCACCGCGGTTGGTCGGGCGCCGGCGAGGGTGGAATAAACCGTTTCGATGTGGCGGGAGAATTTTCTCCTGTCGTTGCCTTGGAATGTCCGGGCACCTTGCGCCAGCCCGTAAGCTGCCGTCGCCCCGATGGCACCCGCGCCGCGCACGATCATGTCGCGAATGGCGGTGGCCGTTTCGCGGAAGGTCCGCGCAGCAACGATTTTGAACGCCTGCGGCAGCAACCGTTGTTCAATCAGCCGGACGCGGTTGCACGGCGCGTCAAAAGTGACGGTGCGGTACAGCCGGGATTTTCCGCGAACGGTGACGTTCATACGGCAAGGCTAGGTCAGCGGGCGGGCGAACGCCAGCGCCGGTTCAAGCGGCGTTGGCTTTGAGCCGGCGGATGGTGGCGCGGATCTGCGCGTAGAGCGGGTGTTTGCGCAGTTTGCGGAGATCGGGGTCGCGGGCCAGCCAGGCAAAGTCGTGATAACCAAGTTGGAAGGCCTGTTCCAGCGCGCGAACTGCGAGTTCATACTGGTCCGTGAGCGAGTAACTGCACGCCAAGTTGTAGAATACCAGCGGATTTCCAGGTTCGAGTTGCGCGAGCCGCTCGTCCACGCCCAGTCCCTCGCTAAAACGACCCCGTTTGGTGTAGGTATCGCCCAGCAATTGCAAGGCTTCCACGTAGCTGGGATCCCGGCGGACGACGCCCTCGATGAAATTGATCTGCACATCCAGCTCCCGCGTTTGTTGGCGGGTGGAACGACTTTTTTGCGTGCTGCTTTTTACCGGCATACTTCGGGGCGGAGTGTTCCCAACCTGCCGGTTCAAGTCAAGCCGCCGCCGGGGCGCAGAACGGCGTGAAACGGCGCTTTCCGTCCCGCTAATTCCTGCCTACGCTGAGCCGCCAATTGAATGAACGTGAAGGTGAAAATCTGTGGCGTTACTTGCGTGAGCGATGGCCTGGCCGCCGCGGCTGCGGGCGCGGACATGATCGGGCTGATGTTTTATGAACGCAGTTCGCGCCATGTCCCGTTCGTCACTGCCGCCGAGATCGCCCGGGAGTTGCCGCCGCACGTCGTCAAAGTCGGGGTATTTGTCAATCCGACGGCGGAGGGGGTGGAGCGCGCGATGCTCGAGTGTGGCTTGACCCTGCTGCAATTTCACGGCGACGAGCGGCCCGAATTCTGTACGCAGTTTGGTGTGATGAGCCTGAAGGCGTTTCGCGTCCGCGATGCCGCTTCGCTTGCCGCGCTGCCAGAATACCGGACCGACGCCTGGCTGCTCGACGCCTTTTCTCCCGCCGCACTTGGGGGGACGGGCGAGCGGTTCAACTGGGAACTGGCGGTGGACGCGAAGAAGCTGGGCCGTCCGATCTTCCTCGCTGGCGGGTTGACACCGGAAAACGTGGCCGAAGCCGTCCGTCGAGTTCAGCCGTTCGCGGTGGATGTGTCGAGCGGCGTGGAATCCGCGCCGGGGAAAAAAGACCCCGCAAAAGTGCGCGCCTTCATCGCAGCGGCCAAAGGTGTCGCTGTCACCGAGACGTGAAACCGTTCATAGCCATTGCTGCGATGTCGCTCAACCGCGTGATTGGGGCGGGCAACCAAATCCCGTGGCACCTGCCAGAGGATTTTCAATGGTTCAAGCAGACCACCACCGGCCATGTGCTCCTGATGGGGCGGAAAACTTTTGAGTCCATTGGCCGGCCGTTGCCGAATCGCGAAACGATGGTGCTGAGCCGATCGGACTTCCGGCATCCAGGGGTGAAGACGATTCACGCCCTGGCAGAACTGCCGCCGCTGGTTGGCGAACGGCAGGTGTTCATCTGCGGCGGAGCGCAAATCTACGAGCAGTTGTTGCCCCAGTGTGCCGAGCTGCTGCTGACCGTGGTTCAACGCGAAGCGGCGGGCGACGCCTTTTTTCCACAATTTGAGGACCAGTTCGGACTCGTCGAGGAATTCCGTTCCACGCCGGAGTTCAAGATCCTGCGGTATCGGCGGCGCGCGGGCTGAGGTTATTTCTTCTTGGGCGGGGAAGCGGGCCGAGCCGGGGTTCTGGCGGGAGTGGAGTTGGCTTGCCCTCGTAGATGTTTTACCGCTGGCCCCGCCATGAGCGTCTGCATGTCTGCGTATTTGGAGTAGCCGGCCGGCGGCTCAAAAACTTTCGCGTCCGCGCGGGTAAATTGCACCTGCCGAAAGCGCATTACCACCGTGTCGCTTCCTTCCCGGGTCGCAACGCAAACCGGGAAGTCCCGGAGATCCGTGGCGCTCCAGACCGTCGCCTCGTGGTTCTGGGCTTGCGGATCGGTGATGACCACCCGGTATTTCACGCAAGGATGCCCCTCCATTTTTTCCAGCGCCAAGCGGGTGCGCTCCAGCTTGGCGTTTTGGAGAAAGGCATCGGCTTCCGCGCTCGGCATGGCCAGTTTTACAACCGACGCCAAGTTCGGAAAGAGCACCCACGTTGTGCGTTGTTCCGGACGGATCAAGCTGATGACGCGATCCAAACCCAGTGGGGTGAGCCGGGCGAGCGCGTCGGGTTGTTCGCGATTCCGCATCCGGGCCATGTCCACTTCCACCCGGATTTTGCCCTCCAGGCGGGTGAAAATCATCGGCAGGCCAACGCGCTCTTTCTGGTTGGGGCCGAGAATCTGGACTTCTGCCTGCGCGGTGAACGCCGTGTTCGTGCCGAACAGTTGGACGAGTGACGCGGTGACGCCGGGCAAACCGGGGCCATCGAATTGGGCCACCAGGCGAACCTCACCCAACCAACCCAGCGTGAGCAGGGTGGAAAGCAGGATTGACCGGCCGGGATTTCCAACCGCGCGGCGGGCGATCAACTTACGCATGCACATCCCAGCAGGCTAAGCGATCCGGAGAGCGAGGGCTATTTCCCATTCGCCACGCGATCCACCCATTCGCGTCCGATGCGGGCGAGATCCGGTTCCGCATGGCCGTTTCGGCTCCGGGCAAAGTAATGCGCCTCCAACTCACGGATGGTTTTCAGCAATTCACTCCTTGGGGTCTCCCCGAGTGGAAGCGTGGCATCGGACTCCATGCGGCGCAGCAATTGGATCAAAGCGAACGGGGTGACTTGCGTTGGCAAACTGTAGGCGGGGGCCAGCGTCGCCGCCGGGTGGGCTTTGCGGCGCAGCCACAATGCCAGCGCCGCGACCGCACCAGCAATGAGGAGTATCCCGACGGCCCAATGCCACCACGGTCGCGGCCGCAGGGGAACCCCGGCCAGCGCCAGCGTCGGTTTCACTTCGACCAGGTCGGCGTCGGCGTACCGCTTGTAGGTGATCTTTGCGTCCGCCCGAACCGGTTCGGGGAATTTGAAATCCAAGGCCGGGGGCGCATCCTCCGCGAGTGCGAACTTGAGCAACCAATTACGTTCGCTCACCGGTGCCAGCAGGTCGGCCTCGGCATCAAGTCGGTTCAGCGCCAGACCGTGGTCCCCAAACTCTTCGATTCGCAGATGGGTGAAGTTGGTGCGCAGCAGTTCGTTCAAGTCCGGCACCAAACCGTTGGCGGTGGCTTTGACTTCGAGCGTGATGCGCCCTTGGGCCATCTCGCGGTCATCCAGGGTCTGAACAATCTCAACTTTGTCGAGAGGACGATCGGGTCCCCGGTTGGGTCGGGCATCCAACAGCACCACCGGCGATTTGACGGGCAATACCACTTGCCCGCGGGCATCGGAGAAGTCCAGGTCCATGTTGAAGGCAGGCAGTTGATCCACCGAACCGTCCTTGGCCTGCAGCAGGAGATAAGCGAGCGGGGTTTCGCGCCACCCGGGGCGACCGAAGCCGCGCGACTTCACCTTGTCATCGAGGAAGGTGACGCTCTTCACGTCATAATGATCGGCGAGCTTTTCGCGCACCTGTTTCTCGAATTCCTCCGGGAAGTTGCGCTGCTGGCCCCCGCCATAGGGGTTGTAATAATAGGGGTTGGAATTCTTAACGTTTCGCAGATAGCGGCCGAAGCCGCCCGCTTCGCGTTCCAAGTCCGCCGTGTGGCGCAGCGCCACGAACACGCCAAATGGCCGGCCATGACCCACCGTGGCATCGCCATCCAGCCGCACCACCAATTCCAGCTCCTCGAGCAGGTCGTCGTAATACGCGGCCAGTTTGCGGGCGTCCGCCGCCTTCGGATGATTGCCCACGATCTCCAAGCCCGCCCGAAGGTAGCGGGGCTTCAATTCCGGGCGCAAGGAGTTGGCGCTCTGCCCCAGTTGTTTGGCGAACGCGGCGAAATGCCGCTCCGCGGCTGCGCCAGGCAAAGCCCGGATGGCGCTTTTCACCCGGGCCAGTTGATTCGTTTCCGGCTCCTGCTGGCGGGTGACGTAGGCGAGATCACTCGCCCCCAGATTCGCGTTGAACCATTGCTGATACACCAGCGGCGTTTCTTCTTTTTCCTCCATCTCCGGGAGGGCCGCGGCATAAAGCCGGGCCGCCTGCTCGTATTCCTTGAAAGCCGCCTCGCGT
The DNA here is from genome assembly GCA_020848635.1 of Limisphaerales bacterium. Classification (GTDB taxonomy): domain Bacteria; phylum Verrucomicrobiota; class Verrucomicrobiia; order Limisphaerales; family JADLHS01; genus JADLHS01. The sequence goes on along the minus strand of JADLHS010000527.1, from coordinate 8,175 downwards.
TTCTCGACGTAAATGGCCAGGTCAACCTTCTTTCCGTATTGAAATTCGGCGAGGTCGAAAAGGGTCGAGGCGCGTGCCAGATGCAACCGCCAGTTGCGATCGTCAAGGTGCAACGCGTCATTCACCAATTGCAGCACGACGTCATAACCCCGCAGGATTTCTTCCTCGATTTGCTTGTCGGTGCGCTGGGTCTTGGCCTCCTGCTGCACGCGTGGCTGCCGCCATTGTTGCGCCAGTCGCTCGCGCATTGCCTGGGCAAGCCCGGCGAGCGTGTCTGGCTTGACCTCCGCGCGCGCGCCGAATACCGCTTCGATGTCCTCGAGCTTGAAGACCTCTGCGGGACTATGGGCGGCGGCAAAAGCATCCACCATTGCGTCATTGTCCAGCTTGGGGAGGGACAGCGCGGCGAAGCGGTGCATCAAAGCCGCAAGTTCCTTGATGTTGCGCCCCTGCATGGCACGGGTGAGCGAAATGCCGGTGCGCGGCTGCCCGTAGGGGTTGCCGCCGTAATACACCGCGCCGCCCATGTAGTAGCGGTTCTGGTTTTGGAGATTGCGGTTGGGATTCCGCGCTTCGGCCCAGGCGCGCAAAAATGCGCTCGCCAGATCGGCGCCGGTGCGCGGTTGGACCTGGGCAACCGCTTCGATGAACGGCAGGGCGGGTTCCGGCGTTTCGGTTTTGGAATACAATTCGGCGATGAGCTTCCGGGTGGCGAGTTGCAGGCTGGGATCCAGTTGCGCGAGCCAACCGGCGCCCGGGGCGGCGGCGAGCACTTGATCCGGCGCCAGCGCGGGGATCTGGTTGCCGTCATTGAATTCCTGCGGGTAATTCTCGTACCCGATCATGTTGCCGAACGAATCGTATTGCGGGCCGAAATTGCGCGGGGGCCGATAGCGTTGCTTGGCCCAGGTCGCCTCCTGTAACCAGCCTTGGGCGAGCACGTGCAACGCGGTCCGCCAGTGCGGTTGGGTGGGATCCCCGGCGGTCAGGAATATTTCGACAACTTGCTTTTGCAGTTCGAGATTCTTGCACCTCGCTTCGGCATTGCGATCCGTGAAGCCCTTCTGCACGAGTTGGTTCACCACCGAGAAGACACCGAGTCCCTGGGCCGGCGCCGCCAGAAAACGCTCGCGCAACCAGTTCGTGCCGATCTCACGGGAGATTTGCGGTAGCAATTCCATCCCCCGGCGCAAGGCGGGTTCCCGATTCGTCGCCGCGGCATTGGTCAGCCCGATGATGTACTGGTTCAAATCCCAAGCCTGCAACAGGAGTTTGCTGTCTTTCTCGCGACTGCCGCGGGCAGCAAGATCGCAGGCGTGCTGCTCCAACGCGCGCCAGTCCAGTTTTTCCCGGGCGACATCCACGGTCGGAAAGAACGCCACTGCCTCGGTCAGGCGGTTGGCTGCCAGTAACAATTCGGCCGCCCGGCGCCGGGCTTCCGGTTGCCCGCCCCCGAGTTGCTTCACGCCGGTTTCGAGCTTCGCCAGGAATGGCTCCAACGCATCCCCGCGTGCCAGAAGTTTTCCCAGCAACAGCCCCAGCGACTTGGCATCGGCATCCGTCAATTCGCCGGGCGCGATCTCCGCCAGCGCCAACACGTCCGCCACCACCAAGGTCGGCGTCGCGATCATTCCGGGCCCTTGCTGGCCAGGGTTCATGGGAACGGGTTGATCATCGCCCATCATCGGCCCCGGCATCCCACCGGGTTGCGCTCCGGCCGGTTTGGCTGTGTTCGGCAGTTCTCTGAGCAAAGAGCGGTAAACCTGTGCGCCGTGCTCTTTCGGCAAGGCGGCCAGCAACCTGCCGACCTGGCTCCAGTCGCCGATAATCACGCTCTGCTTGAACTGCTCGACCTCATTCGTGCCCGCGCTTGCCGGATCAAATTGGGCCGACAGGCCTTTGATGATCGTGGTGGCCGAGCGATCAAACTTCAATTTCAGCAATTCCTGCAAGCGCTTGTCTTCGGGCGATACCGCTTTGGCGGCGGAATTCGTGCCGCCGGCTTTGGTGGGGGGGGCGGGCAGGTTGAGGCCGGCGGGCAACTCCGCGCCCGGCGGCACGACGATGTCGCCCGGGAAGAATTCGACGCCCGGAGGAGGAGCAACGGTCACCGTCGTCTGAGCCCAAACGCCGCGAGCCGCGAGGGCGAGTGTCAGCAACATTAGGTTGCAAAGTGAGTTTCTTTTCATGGTCTTCTTCCCGTTTTCAAATGCTGAATCCCGAACCGCTCCCTCAACCTGCCGCTTAATCAAGCTCTGTCCCCGGGCCGCGGCGGAGTCGGATTGAGAACTAATCCGCCCCTACGATCCACCTTTGGGCACTTCATTGAATCCAGCTCCGCGTGCGTCTTTTTTCTCCTTTTCTGCGGGGTTTTCGCACTTGCTTTTGTTCTGGCCCCGGCATTTCTGACAGACGTTCTTGCAACCGGAACATTTTTTGGGCAGGGGCAATCCCTGCAATTCGGACAAGTCCATTTGCTCCAGGCGGATTGTGGCTTCAAGGTTCTTCTCGAATTCAGCGGCTTGGGGCGTCGGTTTGGCTTCTTCGGCCAGCAACCTGAAGTGTTGGCGGGCGCTCTCGGATTGAATCAACCACTCGTCGGAGGCGGCGCCTTCGAGCCGCATCAACCACGCGGTGTAATACCGGGCGCTGCCCAGCGAACTGCGCACTTCGCTCTGGAATCCTGCGTCCGCCTGGCCCGCCTGCGTTTCACTCAGCAGGGTTTCCATGTCCTCCAGCGCCTCCGGTAATTCGCCGGCGTAGATGCGGGCGTTGGCCCGGGCCAGGCGGAGCTGGAAGCGGGCGAGCTTTTTGTCCGCCGGGGTGGCGGCGAGCGCATCCGCCCAGGCTTGCACCGCCTCGGGCCAGGATTCGGCCCCTTCGAGCGCCCGGGCTTCGGCGATGGCTTTCGCGGCGCGTTCCGTGCCCAGCCGGGCCTGGCCGGGACCGAAGTGATAAGCCAGCAGGGCCACCGGCACCAGCAGCCACAAGGCGAACAGGATTCTCTTACGCATAGGTTGTTTTCTCCGGTTGAGGGTTTGCAGCGGTTAGGCGCGAATTCAGTTTGAACGTGGGAACGAACGAGGGGCTACGGGAACGAACGCCAGCCTGCCACCCACTGCCAGCGAAGGCAAGGGCCACAGGCAACGCGGCGAGCAGGAAACTGCCAAACCCGATGCAGAGCAAGGCCGCTTCACGCAAGCCACGTTCCCGGGTGTCGCGCAAGGGCAGGGACTTCGAAAGCATCGCCAGGGTCGCACTGGGCAGATGCTTCTGGTTGGCGTCGAAGTAATCGCCTTTCAGCCGTGCCGCCAGTTGGCGCAGCGTGGTGGCATCCTGTCGCGATTGATGGCCGTCAATGTATTTGCCCGCCAATGCGTCGCCCACGCCTACGACGAGCGTGCGATGAATCGAGCGTGGCATTTGCGGCATGCCGCTGTCGGGCAGCGTGTCGCCGTCGCTGACAATAACCAACGTGGCGCTGTCCGGTTGCCAGGTTTTGGCCAGTTCGACGGACTGCCGCACGCCTTCGAGCAATTCGGTCTGGCCGACGTTGAACGCGATGTCCAGGGGCAGATCGTTCAGACAGTTCCGCACGACTTCCATATCCGCGGTATCCACGACCACCGGCTTCGCGCCGGAGTAGAACGCAATGATGCTCACATGGACCTGGTCCAGCGCGGTGCGTTGGAGCAGCGACATCAGCACCTCGCCCGCCCGCAGCGCCCGGGTTTGTTTGCCGTTCAAACCCGCGTCGGCGAGTTGCATGCTGGGCGAGACATCCAGGGCGATGACGAGATGCCGGAAGCCGCCTGCGGGGACGAATTCCTCGCGCCGCACGGATTGCGGACCGATTTGCAGCAGCGTTAGGAATCCCCAAGTCAGCGCGCCCAAGGCTGCCATCCGCAACCAAGGGGCGACCTTGGTCCACTCACGGGGACCCCCGCCGGGGCCGAAGGCCAGTCGCGCCACGCGCCGACACCGACGGACGTGCAACCACTCGGCCAATCCAGTTAGCAGGAGGGCAGCGAGCGTTATTTGCAGAGCGGTGGTCATTTGAGCATCACCATGGCGTAAACCGGAAGCGCAGCCCGCCGACTACCTGCAGGCTGGTCAGCCCCAAACCCGCCATGGCGAAAGGCCAGAACCAATCCGCCTGATCCGGCGCGGACGGCTTGAGTTTCACCGGCTTCATTCCATCAATCCGCTGAAAAACATCGCGCAGCGCGGACGGATCATCCGCCGCAAACGCCTGGCCGCCGGTCAGGTTCGCCAGCGTGAACGTTTCCTCTTGCGGCTGACCTTCGGCTACATGGATGTAGAAGACGGCGATGTTGTCCGCGCGCAGTTCTTCCCCGATGCGTTGGGCTTCGCCGCCGCTCAGATCGTAGCTTTCGCCATCGGAAATCAATACCACCATGCGATCTCCTTCCTCGCGGGTCCGCAGTTTTTTCCCGACCGCCTGCAGCGCGTGGCCGATGCGGGTGCCACCCATGTGGGGCGGCATTTTCTCCGGCCGCAGAAACGGCGCGGCCAGGCGGATGGCGGAGAGGTCCTTGGTCAACGGCGTCCAATGCACGTATTCGGTTCCGAAGATCGTCAGGCCAAAGGCGTCGCCTTTCCGATAGGTGGTGAAATCCACGATGGCTTTCATTGCCGCGTCGGAGCGCGTGCCATCGCCAAACGGTGACATCATGCTGCCGGAGACATCCAACACGACCTCGATGTTGGTGAGCACGCGCTCGTCCTTGGGGGTGGCGGTGCGTTGCGGGCCGGCGAGCAGGGCGAGGCTGACCGCCAACAGCAGGGCGGGTAGGAGATGGAAGAGTTTTACGATCCGTTCCAGCCAGGGCTTCGGACGCGCCTGCGAATGATCCAGGGGCAGCACGAGCGGCTCCCCGCGCCGCCGCCATTCCCACCAGATCAGCAGCACGGGCAGGATCAGCAGCAGGAGCAAAAATGGCCGGGCAAAGGTCATGCGGATCCGGCCGGCGCCGCCGGCGCTGGTAAATTACGATAGGGCGCAAGGAATTCCTCCACCCGGACGGTGGCATGACCGGGCGGGCGATGCAGCCAGTCTTCCAGCGCCCGCAGCAGCGCGCCCGCTTCCGGATGTTGCCGTAAATGAACCATCAGCTCACTGGCGCTTGTTTCGGAAAGTGCCAGCCGTTGTTGCCAGTGCGTGATAAGCATCCGCTCGAGCGTGGCCTTTTCTTCGACCGTCAACAGTCCAGTCGCGGCACGCTCGACAAGAGGCCGGATTTTCTCGGCGAACGACGGCGGGCGCGAGTTTGTCACCGGCAGCGATTGGGACTTTGGCGTGTGGCCCAGCCGCCGGATCACGAAGAAAGCAATGACCCACATAACGCCCGCGCCGATCAGCAGCGCGCGGTAACGGCTGAAAAGCGTCGGCGTGCGATGCACCTGCTCCTCGAGCCAGCCGTTGTGGGGATTCGGCAGCAGGCCGGCCACGGTGACCCTAAGCGCGGGCAGGCTGGTGGCCGGTTGGCCTTCGACCGTGAACAGATACTTCCGCAGATCATGCGCTCCCGGAACGCGTCCGGCGTAACGGAGATCGTAGCGGGTGAGCGTGCCGTGCGGTTGGGATGCTGCGATGCGCAACACCAGCGACGCGCGATGGTCGCCCGGCTTGGTGATCAAACCCGCGAGCGGCAGCGCAACCTCCAATTGCCCTTCCATGCCAACGGTTGGCGGGGTGGCGCTTTGGTTGATGACGATGAGATTGGTTTCCGCGCGGATCGAATTGATTGAGAACAACAACGCAATCAATAGCCCACACGACGAAACCTGAATGACGCGGGGCGCATTATGGCATTGCCTCTGGAACGCGGCGTTCCAATGCGGCCGGAGTTTCACGGGGGTTATCCTTCTCATCGCGCCCCTTTCCCGAAGTTGCCGCGGCGGCGCAAGAAATCCCGCAGTCTTGGCAGAAACGGTTGATCCGTTGGCAGTGTGAGATGATCAATGCCGCCGTGCTTCAGTTCCTGTGCCAGCGCATCGCCGTAAAACCACTGGCTGCGCCCGGTGGCCACGAAGGCCCGCCCTGACTCCGCCTCCTCCGTCCGGAACACGCCGCCGCCAAGGCGGCCGTGCTCCGCCGGGTCCTCGAGTTGCAGCGCCACGCAATCATGTTCCTGCCGCAGCAGCTTCAAGGCAGGGATGGCTTGAGGATCGTGAAAATCGCTCAGGACGATGATGGCGGTGCGGGATTCCAGGACGCTGGCGAGCCGCTGCAGCCGCGCGCCGACGTTGGTGTGTTCGTCGAGGCGGTAACTGCGCAGCCGGTGCAGCCATAGAAAGATCCGGGCCCGCGACAGGGTGGGATGCGCGTCCAGTTCGCGTTCGCCGCCACCGATGAAGCCAACCGGACTCATGCGCGCGAGCGAAGCCAGCGCCAGCGCACCGGCGAGTTTCACCGCCCAGGCATATTTGCTCACGGGCTGCGAGGTGACGCACATGGAGGCCGAGGTGTCCACCACGAGGTAAATGGACATGCGCTTGGGCGCTTCATATTCCTTGAGGTGAACCTTGCCCGTGCGCGCGGTCACCCGCCAGTCAATGGATTTGATGGGATCGCCGGGCTGATAGAGGCGGGATTGGACATACTCGATTCCCGAACCGAGAAACGGCGAGGCATCCGTGCCGAAGCTCAGGCTGTCGGCCAGGCGCTTGATCTCGAGCGCGAACTGCCGCTCATCGAGATGCTCGGAAACTTCGAGTTGTGCTTCCATGGTTGGAATTGAATCCAGGAATCATACTGTCGCGCGGCAACCCTCTTAATCTCCCCGCACCAAGCGCTCGGGGATTAAGATTAAGCGGGAATCACCCCACTTCCGCCATGATTTCGCGCAGCACCGTTGCGCCCTTCACGCCGCCCGCCAAAGCTTCATACGTCAGCCGGGTGCGGTGCAGCAAAACGTCCTCGGCCAGCGCATATAAATCTTCCGGCACGACATAATCCCGCTGGTGGATGAAGGCCCGCGCCCGCGCCGCCAGGGTGAGCGCGATGCCGGCGCGCGGACTGCCGCCCACGTCAATCGCCTTGTGCCGCCGCGTGCGCCGCACGAGTTCCACGCAGTGTTTCCGGAAGACATCGCTGACGAAGACCTTCTGCACGGCTTCCATCGCCCCGACCAGTTCCGTGATGGTGGCTACCGGTGACTGGCGCAAGAGGTCGAAAGCGCTTTGCGGCACCGCGCCCTTTTCCGAGCGGTGCAGGCCGAGTTCGAGCTGGCGGCGCAGGATTTCGTCCTCCTCCTTCGCATCCGGATAATCCAGCCGGTGGCACAGCATGAAGCGGTCGAGTTGCGCTTCCGGCAGGTCGAACGTGCCGCTTTGCTCGATGGGGTTCTGCGTGGCGATGACCACAAACGGCGCGGGCAACGAGAAGGTGGTATTGCCAATCGTCACCCGGCGTTCCTGCATGGCTTCCAGCAACGCGCTCTGCACCTTGGGCGCCGCCCGGTTGATTTCATCGGCCAGCAGCAGGTTGGTGAAGATCGGGCCGCGATGGATGCGAAACTCGCTCGTGCGTTGATCGAGGATTTCCGAGCCGACAATGTCCGAGGGCAGGAGGTCAATGGTGAATTGCACCCGGGCGAACTTGAGGTCAATCGCCCGGGCGATGGCATTGACGAGCAGCGTCTTGGCCAGCCCTGGCATACCTTGCAGCAACAGATGGCCGCCGGTGAACAAGGCGATCAGGAGACGTTCTACGACTTTGTCCTGGCCAACCACGACCGTGGCGACGCGTTCGCGGATGGCCTGAACCAGCTGATGGGAAACGGTGGGAGAAACTTCGGGCGCGACAGTTGAGTTAGTCGAGGTCATGGTTTGATTTCCCGGTGGTAACAATGCTTGGACAACAAGGTCGCCAATTCGTTTCAAACTATTTAAAAGAAACCGCCCGGCGCCCGGAGCATCGGATCCATCCGGCAGCCACCAATCGCATCAAGGGGTTATTCTGCTGCCCACGACCCAATCCAGCCACCCAGCAGCGAGCCTACTTGATCGCCGCCCAAACGCGGTGCACGTCCTCGTGGTCGTCGAGCGTTTGCAGGAATTCACCGACCTCGGCTTTTTGAGCGTCGGTGAGTTCGGGAATCTGTTTCGGCACGTAGCCTAATTCGCTGGTCACCACGGCCCAGCCATTCG
>JADLHS010000526.1 GCA_020848635.1 Limisphaerales bacterium | reverse complement strand
TGCTGGCTTCGAGCGAGGCTTTGGCCACCCCCATGACGTTGTAGTGCGGCATGACTTTCTCCGCGCCGTAATAGCTCATGGCCATGATGCTGCCGCCATCGGTCATCAGCGGCGCGGCGGCCCGGGATAGCGCCACGAGGGAATAGGCACTCACATCGTGCGCGATGCGGTAGGCTTCCCGGCTTGTGTTCACAAATTCGCCTTCGAGCGCGTCCCGCGGGGCGAACGCCACGGAGTGGAGCAGGAGATGCAGCTTGCCGAATTTTTCGCCGACGGTTTTGAAAACGTGCGCGATGTCCTCGTCCTTGGTGACGTCGCACGGCAGGAGCAGGGTGTTGCTGCCAAACGTGCCGACCAGTTCCTCCACATTATCCTTGAGCCGTTCGCCCTGGTAGGTAAAGGCGAGTTTGGCGCCTTGTTTGTGCCAGGCCTGTGCGATGGCCCAGGCGATGGAGCGTTTGTTGGCGACGCCGAAGACAATGCCGATTTTGCCGGAGAGTAATGACATGGTTTTGCTTTTGGTTGTTAGCCCGCACAGATTGGGGCAGAAAGCGGCAGACAGGCAAGTCTGCAATAATTTCCAACGGAAGCACTCGCGGCCTCAAACCCCTGGTAAGCCACAAATGCCACCAGCCCGAGCCGTGCGGCGGCGCAGTTGGATTTGGGCTGCAGCTACGGGTGCTTCCCCGCCGCGGGCGGCTTGGCCTGCGGGGTTTTCAACTGAATGCCTACCAATCCCGCCAACCCGCACAGTAGCAGGCCGCTGACGGCCCACGCACCGGCGTTGGCAACTTGGGGCAGGAGAGATAGCGAGGCCGCGCCCACCGCGGGACCGGCAAAACAGCCCAGCCCAATCGCCGCTTCGTGAATGCCGCCGTGAACGCCTTTGGTGTCCCCCGCGTCCATCGAGTAAAAAAGCGACGAGTAATAGATCAAGCCGAGCGCCCCGCCGAGCGCCAGTTGCGCCAACACCACAACGGCGAGATTGGGCACGACAAGAATCACCGCGAAGGTGACGACCAAGACGAGATAGGAGGCCAGCAGCCACCGGAAGCGGTAATGCCAGCCGGCCCAAAACCACAAAGCGCAGAACGCCGCCAACCGCGCGAAGCACCAGAGGGAGCAACAAAATCCGGCTTGCGTCGTGGTCAATTTCAAGTTGTGCGCTACCCCCGGCATGGCGGCGACGAGGGTGTTGATGGCGATATAGGCGAACGGGTTCGCGAGCCAGGCCATGCGCAGAAACGCCTTGGCCCGGGGCGCTGGGGGCGCAGCCGTCGCGGGGGCGAGTGGAATTGCCGCGTTCGCCAATCGGGAGCGGGCGGAATGCTGATGCAGCCAAAACGTCAAGGCGAGTTGCCCGGTTTGCATGGCCAACGGCAGAAAGAAGAGACTCGGGCGGCCGAGCCGTTCCAGCAACGCCCCGCCGGTAAAATAGGCCAGCGCGCCGGTGGCGGCCCACACGACATTGTAAATCCCGACGTTGCGTTGCAAACCCGCGCCGCTTTCGCCTTCGCTTGCGAGTGCCTCCAGGGTCGGCCAGGTGAAACTCATGCCAACGATGGTGGCGAGCATGAGCGCGATATGCGCCGCCGGCGATTGCGCGAACAGCCAGCCGAGCAGGAGAGTGATGATCATGATCCCAAAACCGACTTTCAGCGCGGCAAAATACCCGGCGTGTTGGGCGAAACGGCCCCCCCACAAGGCGGCGGGCACGCAGATCAAGCCGCTCGCCGCCGCCAGGGCGAGATTTGCCTGATTGCCGAAGCCGAACTGTTGCTGGGCGAAAAAATAGAAGTAATAAAAGTAGTACGTCACCGCGAAGGAGTTCGAGCCTTCGAGGATAAAGACGCCGGTTTTGATTGTGCGCGAATACATTGGGGAGGGACTGGCCTTGGCCTCAGGCCGGGAGCGGTGCGACTTCGGCGAGCGCCTGGCGGCAATACCACTTCACGGCGGCGGACATCGCCGGCTGGAGTTCGTCCAGGTCGGTGGCGGAACACCAGCGAATGTCATGATGCTCCTCGACGGCCAGCGTGGTCGTGCCGCGCTTTGGTCGTGCCCAGTAGATCATGCCGATATGTTCGTGCGTGGCACTGATGCGATGAATGTCGAGAAAGCGCGGGGCGATCAATGCGCGGGTGCCCGGTTCGGTCGTGGGCGGACGCTCGCCAAGCAGTTCCACGTCCAGGCCGCTTTCCTCCTTGGCCTCGCGCACCGCCGCCTGCTCCGGATCTTCATCCAGTTCGATGTGTCCCCCCAGCGGCAGCCACTTGTCGAGCTTGCGATGGTGAATCAGCAACACCCGGCGGTCGCGAATGACGAAGATCGCAACGGTAAAATCAATTTTTTCATGAATGTGAGCCATCAGCAGGCTGCAGATTGCAAGTTAATGGTTGCCGGTGCAAGCATGCGAAGGCTACGATTTCCCCATTTGGCCAGCAAATGCATCCCCCTTCCGAGCAACCCCTGCCTACGGTTTGAAGCACGAGATTAGCAAACCCATATGTTCGCCCTGCGTCGGCTATCATTTATCCCGGGCCTGTATCCCGTGCCGAAGACGGGACTTTCGCTTTCCCGCGATCCCCGGTTAAGCTGCCGCCGATGCGCGTTCTTGTCGCTGAAGATGTTGGCAAAGTAGCCGAGCACATCCGCCAGGGTTTGACGGCGGAGGGCTACTCGGTGGATGTCGCCGCCGATGGCGACGAAGCGCTCTGGCTCGCCGCGATTCATCCGTACGACGCCATGGTGCTGGACGTGATGATGCCGGCCAAGGATGGGTTCACCGTGGTGCGCCAACTCCGGCGCAAGAACATCACCACGCCGGTGCTGTTTCTCACCTCGCGCAGCGAAGTGGAGGATCGGGTGCGCGGCCTCGATGCGGGCGGGGACGACTACCTGACCAAACCATTTTCGATGGCGGAATTGCTCGCCCGCCTGCGCGCCCTGCTTCGGCGCCAGCGCCCCCAAGCCACCAACACCATTCGTGTCTTCGACTTGGAACTGGACCTGATCAGCCACCATGCCACACGCGGCGGCGTGAAGATTGAACTCACCCGCCGCGAATTTGCACTGCTGGAGTTTCTGATGAGTGCATCGCCCAAGCCCGTCAGCAAGACGGCCATCGTCGAACATGTCTGGGATCAGCACTTCGATTCTGAAACCAACGTGGTGAGTGTTTATATGAAGCACCTCCGGCGGAAGATTGACCGCCCGGAATGGAAACCGTTGTTGCACACGATTCGAGGTGTCGGTTTCGCGGTGCGGGAGGCGGTGGAATGAAGTCGTTGCGCTGGCGCCTGGCGGCGTGGTTTGGCGTGAGCGTGCTCCTGCTGCTGACGCTGTTTGTCGGCTTCACGTATTACTTTCTAAACTCCGAACTGCATCACAAAACGTGGCAGCGGGATTATCCCGATCATCCCGATTGGAAATTGCACGGCAGCTATTCCGAAGCGGAGATCGCTGACATCATGGGGGAATTGATCGAAATCTCCCTGCTTTACGGGCTGCCCCTGACCCTGGCGGCCATCCTCATCGGGTTCGCTCTGGCCAACCACTCGCTCCGCCCGATCGCCCGATTGAATGAACAATTGCAAACCATCCGCGCGCCCGATTTGTCGCGCCGCATTGATTTGCCGGAGGCGGACGCCGAGTTTCGCGGCCTCGTCAAACACCTCAATGAATTGCTCGGTCGCCTGGACCGGGCCTTCACCGACATGAGCGAGTATGCCGCCAAGGTGGCGCACGAACTCCGCACGCCCCTCGCCATTCTTCGCCTCAAAGTTGAGCAGGGGGGCGAGCGCGTCCCGCCCGAGCTCGCGGAGCACCTGCAAACTGAGTTGCACCATCTCACGCACGTCATTGATCAATCCCTACTCATCGCCAAAGCGGATCAGGGCCGGCTCGAACTGCAGTTGCACGTCTTTGACCTTGCGCTACTGGTCGCCGATGTGGCCGAAGACTTCGCGTTGCTCGCTCAGGATAATGCCCGCATGGTAAAATTGTTGCCCCTGGATCCCAGCCCGGTGTTGACCGATCCGAAACACGCGCGACAGATTCTGCATAATCTCTTCACCAACGCGCTCAAACATGGTCAGGGAAACATCCACGTCCGCCTGGCCCGGCGCCGTGACCGCGTGGTGCTCATCATCGCCAATGGCCGGACACCGCATTCCGCGCTCCGATCGGAAACGCTGGGCCTCGGCTTGCGGGTGGTGACCACCCTGATTGGCCTGCAACCGGAAATCGAATATCGCCGCCGGTGCGGCAAGCGCGACTATCTCGTGCGCCTCTCATTTCCCATCGCCAATGGCCCGGTTATCAATCTCACCGACCCGCTTCCGTTTCGACCCGCCGCCGATCCGGTCATCTAGCCCACCCGGTCTGCCTGCGCACCGCCGGGCAAATACACTGCTGTTCCAAACCTCGCTAAATTATTTTTAACCTTCACTGTTGGTGTCTTTTCATCTGCGACTGGCACTGTCTTGCAGTCCTGTGCGGTTGGCGCGAATTCAGAATCACCAACCATGCGTTTTCCATGCGGGCTGGATTTTTTGCCGCTTATGCTTGCTGAAATCCCGGGTGCGAAGCCTCTCTCCGGCAACACGCTTTGGGTCCGACCAGGTCGTCGGGCAGGTGGGCATGAGCGGCATTTCCTGCTTCAAGGCGGATCAATCGCGCCGTTTAATCAGCGCGCTGGCGATGGCTGAAACGGTGGGAAAGCACATCGTGCGACCCATCCTGGTCCCGGCATCTGGTTCCAGTTTCTGACAGAAGCGGGGCCGCCCGTGAGTTCACTTCGCCGCGGCTTTCGCGACCGGGGGCTCGGTTTGCAGCCGCACGGTGATAAACGAATTTGGTTTGTAGGGCACGGTGACCGCGTCATGTTTGGCTGCAAGCTTTTGCTTATTCTCCTCGACGCCATTGCACAGGTAGGCTTCGCGCAACCGGAAAACCGGGAAGCGCAATACCGCTTCGCCGCTCCGGCCCGCGATCTCCCGGAAACGCAGGATGAAACCATCCCCGTCCTCCGCTTCCTTCAGCGTCACGATTTCAAGGTTGGGCGCTTCGAGGGTGAGGAACGAGCCACCGCTTGCGGGCAGCGGTCGGCCGCTCTGGGCAATGGCGGCCGAGAACGAAGACAGGTGCGGATACGCAAAGACCGGCGTGCGCGTGTCCTCGTCAAAGCGTGCGAGGGCTTCGCGGCCCAGTTCGCGTCCGCTCGTGATGGCATAGCGGAAGACAAACGTTCCCCCCTGCTCAGCGCGATAGTTCGTGAACCAGTAATTGTTCAGCGCATACGAATAGACGTGGCCGTTCGTGATGGGCAGGTGGGAAAGCCACTGGCCGCGATTGATGTCCGTGAGCGTCACCAGCGGCGCGTCGGGCGTGGACCACGCGACCGAGAAATCACCATCGCTCACATGCACGAGGTTCTGCGGCGTAAACCACTCCCGGCACGCGCCCGGCATCTGGTCGTCGTTGGGACGACACCAGCCGTTTTGAATCTGATATTCCAGGCCCGGTTTTTCCGTCGCAAAGGGGAATGCGAAATACACCGCCTCCTTCGCTCGCGTCTGGTCCTTCTCGATCGTGTTCACAATGTCCACCCGCTTGAGATTGTCGTAGAGCAGGTACTCGCTGCGAATCTTCGGCGTGTTCTTGGATTTGGCCACGACGACCATGCGCTGGCCGAGCGGGGTTTTCACGGTTTCGACGATCTCCGCTGAAGTGGGCGTCTCGATTTGCAGGTTTGCCGGAGCGGTGCCGAAGGTGCAGTTGAGAATCAACGAACCCTCCCCGCCGCTCACGTAGAGGTACTCATTCAACTGGTAGGGTGCTTTGGCGTCCGCAAGTTCGCGGTTCTCGGTCTTGTCAAACAGGCTCGTGATGGCGCCGGTCTGTTTGTTCACCGTCAGTCGGTAGAACGAATTCTCGATGGTTTCACCGGGAAGTTTCTCATTCGGCCGGTGGGCGTCCGCCTTCAAACCGCGAATGCCGTAAGCCTTGTAGCCCATCGGCGGCACGTTGGTGGCGATGAACCGGATTTTGCGCCAGCCGTCGCGCTCGAAATAAACATCCATCGGCACCACCTGGTTGTCCGCGAAGTCCACGAGTTGTTCGCCGCTGCCGATCTCCACCTCGATCGGCGCGGTGCGGGCCTGGTTCTGCCAGTTGAACGCGATGATGCTGCTCCCGTCCACGGCGATGGTCTGCGCCAGACGGTTATTCGCGCGTGCCAGCAGGTTCCGCGCGTCGAGATTCGCCCGCGAGGCGTAGCTTTCCTTGATCTCCCACTGCCGCTCGACGAACGACCGGCCGGGCTGCGAAACACTGTTGTGCGCGCCCCAGGTATGCTCGTCGTAGAACATCACATTGCGCCAGGCG
>JADLHS010000525.1 GCA_020848635.1 Limisphaerales bacterium | reverse complement strand
TGAGGAGAATGCGAAGGCCGGCGCGTTGGACTGGCAGTTGACCCGGGTGCGCGTGGATAAGAACGAGTTCCGTTCACCCTTGATTGAAGGCTACTGTTCCCGGCAAAGCGTGAAGGCGGGCGAGTCCCTTGAGGTCATGGTCTCGACCGATCCGCCGCGCGCGTTCAACCTGGAAGTCTTTCGCATGGGTTACTACGGCGGTCGGGGCGCCCGTTTGATGCAGCAACTGGGCCCGTTCAACGGCAAGACGCAGCCGACTCCGACGCCCGCCGCGAAAAACCTGCACGAGTGCGCCTGGGAATCCGCGACCCGCCTGACGATTCCGAAAGACTGGGTCAGCGGCGTTTACCTCGGTCGCCTGACGACGGTCCCGAACGCCGCGAACGAACCCTATTGGCAAAGTTACGTCGTGTTTATTGTGCGCGACGACCGGCCGGCGGACATTCTGTTTCAATGCTCGGACAATACCTGGCAGGCCTACAATCGGTGGCCCAACGATTTTTCGGTTTACACCGATCCGAAAGGTGGCCAGGGACCCTGGGCCGATGTGAGCTTTGATCGGCCGTACGGTCGCGAATCCCAGTTCACCGGGGTCGTGAACGATCCGTTGACGGTGGGTTCGGGCGAGTTCCTGCCGCTGGAATTTCCGCTCGCGTACTGGCTCGAAGAGCACGGTTACGATGTCACCTACTGCGCGAACAGCGACCTCTTGACCCCGGATCGCGGTTTGAAATGCAAAGCGTTTATCAGCGTCGGGCACGATGAGTATTGGGACCTCCGGCAGTTTCGCAGTGTCGAGCGAATGCGCGATGCCGGCGTGAACTTGTTGTTCCTCTCGGGCAACGCCGTTTGCTGGGTCACCCCCCTGCGCGCGGGCGCGGATGGGCGGGAGAATCGCATCATGTTTCGCGGCGGCCCGTACGGCGCGACCAATGATTACGCCGTGGAACGCGAACGCGACCACGGACCGTTTCCCGAACGCGGGCCGGATGAAGGATTTTTGATGGGCGTGCGCAACATTGAACCCGTCAATGGTGGTGGCGATTGGACCATCGTGAAACCCGGGCACTGGATCTTCGCGGGGACGGGCGTCAAGGCCGGGGATCGCATTCCGGGTTTGATCGGTTGGGAGTATCACGGCGATCCCGCCGCGATTCCCGGGCTGGAGATTGTGGGGGCGGGCACGGCGTGGGTCGGCGGTGATCGTCCGCAGAAGTGGGCAGCGACAATTTATCCGGGTCCGAAGGGAAACTTTGTGTTCAATGCGTCAACCATTTTTTGGGCACAGGGATTGAGTTCGCCGCCGGGCCATACGTTGCCCTGGTCGCATTGGAGTCGCCCGCACGGCCCGGACCCGCGCGTGCAACGCATTACGGCGAACTTGCTGGATCGGGCGATTGGGGTTCGAAATTTGGAAAGCAAAGGAGACGCTCGTTGAAACCAATGAAAGCGATAGACAACAATTCGGTCGCTCAATCTCGCTGTTGAACGCTTAACACGCCATGCTCACTTCCGAGGAACAGAAGATGACGTTGCTCGCACCATGCTTGCCGTTGCGCTTTCTTGTTCGTCCAGAGCGGCGGGCCAAGAAGCCGAGCGGCATGGAGGGTTTCTCGGAGTCCGCCTGCTTTCATCGTTTGTTCGACTTGTTTTGGACGTTCCGCGATGTGCCAGCCGTCGCGTTGCTAAGCGACGAGGAGCGGTCAGTGTTGGCGGAGTTCACGCGAGTGTTTGAGTCATTGGCTTGGCGAGTTATTACGGGCCATCCTCACATCAGCGAGTTGCCAGGTGACGACCTCTCCCCACTCCTTCCGAGTGGAGGGCGATTGTTGCAGATGCTGGAGGCACGGACGGCGGATTCTCGCCGCTTTGGGTGGTTGCGTCAGTTGTTCCGAGCTTTTAGAGTGAGCCATACACTCGCGGCCGAACCAGAGCGCTGAGCTCAACATGTCGTGGGACGTAGGTTGAGATTTTTTCCCGGCGCAGGACGCGCACGATGATTTAATTCATTGTCGCGCACTGCGAGTTGGTCTTTCATTGCGGATCAATCTTTCACAGCGCCACCTCGGCTGACTTGGCATTGAGTTTTGTCCCGCGCTTTGGCATCAATGTCGGCATGTCGCTTCCAACCTCATTGTTCTCCCGGCGCGAATTTGTTTCCACTCTTGCCCAGGCGGGCATCGCCGTGTCGTTCGCTGGCAACGCCGTGTCGCAACCTACCGCCGGGACGCGGCCCGATCTGGTGATCCAGTTCCCCGCCCAATGGTCGTTCATGTTGCCCAAAGGCGGCATCATTCTCGTGAGCGACCAGCAGCTCGATGAACTGACGGATCCCGACAAGGAAATTGATCTCAGCCTCAGCAGCACACCGAACAAGACAACGCTGCGAAAGATTTGCGAACAGAATCAGGCCGGCGGCGTGAAAACGATGATCGTCGCGTTCGACGAGTTCTGGAGCGCGTACCGCCCGGGCCAGGGCGGCAAGCCGCGCGCGTTCACGCCCGATGTGCCGGATTACCTCACGCGCATCAAGAAAATCAGCGACTTTGCCGGCCAATATGGCATCGGCCTTGAACTCAGCTTGCTTAGCCCGCTCGAACTGGGCCGCGCCTATCAGCAAAAGACCGGGGAGTCCGGTCGGTGGGTGCAGTATCGTGAAGGCTGGCGCGATCCCAAAACCGGCGAGTTCACCGTCCAGCTCTGGGAACAACGCAAGTGGACAAACAACAAGGGCACGATTCTCCTGACCCGCACCGGCGTGCGGCTCTTCGCCTACCGCGAGCGCCGCATCGGCAACACGGATTTCTACGCCGTGGATCCGAATGCCATCGTGGAACTGAAAACGCCGCCGCAAATCTCGGTGAGCGAGTCTGCCTCCGGCAATTCCCCGGCGCACCGCCTCACGCTCCACGGTACCGGTGAAACAGAGGTGGCCGAGCTCGACCGCGTGCTCGTCGTGGTTTCCTATCAGACACCGGAGATGGATTATTTCAGCCCAAAGGCACTGCCGTATCTCAAGGAGTTGGTGCAGGACTATCACACGGCCGGGGTCCGCCTCAACGGCCTGTACAGCGACGAGATTCACATCCAGGGTGACTGGAATTATTTCGGGCACCACGACGAAGGCGAGTTCACGCTGCGTTATCTCACACCAAACTTTGCAACGAAGTTCGCCGAGCTTTACGGCGCGGAGTTCGCTGATTTCGAGAAATACCTCGTCTATTTCTGTCGCGGCCAGCATGGCTTCCTGCCGAACCTCGATGCGCGCGCGCCGGCCCAGCATGTTGTCGGCAACACGCCCGACGATGTCCAACGCACCTGGCTCCTGCGCCGGCGCTATTACGATCTGCTGGAGAAAACCGTCGCCGACCTGTTCGTGCAGGCAAAAGAATACGCCGAGAAACTCTACGGTCACGAACTCGAGGCCCGCGCGCACGCCACCTGGGCGCAAAGCCCGACGATTGACCACTGGCGCTCCGGCGGCACACCGCAGGCCCCACGGCAATACGACTACACGCCCAACTTCGTCTGGTCGAATACGGTCCAGCAGGCCGCCTGCGCCTGCAGCGACTATTTCCGATGGAACGAATTTCTCACCGGCAGCGGCAACGATCACGCCGAGGGCGGCTGGTCCGATCGCGATTACTACGGCCTCGCGCTCGCCTGCTCGACGGGCATCCTGAACAAGTATCCCAATTCCTATGCCGCGGCCTGGGGCATGCCGAACGCCGCGCTCGCGCGCCACTGGGCGCTCGAAGATGCCTACGGCGCGTGGGGCCGGCCGCAGTTCATGGCCGTGACCGAAGGCGTCCATCGCGACATCGAAGTGCTGATGCTATATCCCATCTCGCTCGTCGCCGCCGACGAGCGCTTCGGTTCGTGGATGGTGCAATACGGCTACGCCAACTACGTCACGCCGGAGAAGCTGCTCCAGCATGGCCGCGTGAACGACAACGGCACGATCACCATGGCCGGCCGCACGTTCTCGACGCTGGCGGCGCTTTTCGAACCGCTGCCGCCCGCCGGCTTGATCGAGTTCCTCGAACAATTCGTCGCGCACGGCGGTCGCCTGATCTGGTCCGGCCCGCTGCCCCGCTTCGATCTCGCTGGCGCAGACGTACGCGCCCGCTGGCAAACGCTTTGCGGGGTCAAAGGCTACGACGTGACGCATCAGGGCTTGATCGCCGCCGGCGCCCGCGCCGAGTTCGCCGGGCCCTTTGCGACCGTGCCCCAGCAAACCATCCTCACGGAGTTCATTGTGGATTGGATTTACCCTGTGGAAGCGGCGGATGGTGTCGCCGTGGTCGCGCACGCCTACGACCGCACAGTCGGCCTGCATCGCAAAGTCGGCGACGCCGGTTCGGTAACTTATCTGGGCTTCCGCCCCCGCGACGACCAAAGCGCGTCGCTGGGCTACGAGGTGCGGACGTGGTTTGAAATCCTGCTGACCCTCGGCGGCTATCCTACGAAACGCGCGGATTTGTCGGCCAATGACAACCCCGGCGTGATCTCCCGCACAACGCCCTGGCTGGCCACCCGCTTCCCCAACGGCGCGACCGCCGTCGCCATGCACTACCGCAGCCACGTCGAGTCCTGGCCGGGGGGCTTCCATCGCGACGAAAAGCGCGA
>JADLHS010000524.1 GCA_020848635.1 Limisphaerales bacterium | reverse complement strand
TCCGCGCGGTGCCGCATCAATCTTTTCCGCCCGAAGCCTCCCTCGGTTGGCAACCTTCCCGGCTAATCCTGTCTATTCAGCCCATCGAAGGCATTGTGCTAGGCTTTCAAGCCAAATATCCGGGGCCGAAGATGCAACTGCGCCCGGTGGACATGCGTTTCAGTTATCGCGAGAGCTTTGCTGCGCCTTCACCCGACGCTTATGAAACGCTGCTGTGGGACGTCATGAAACATGACGCGACGCTCTTCATGCGCGCCGATCAGGTGGAAGCGGCCTGGCAATTACTGATGCCGGTGCTCGAAGCGTGGCAGGCCACGGCACCGAGTGATTTTCCCAATTACGCCGCGGGAACCTGGGGGCTGGAGAACACTCAAGGACTGCTGGCTCCCGGACATCGCTGGCCATCGCCGACCGAATTGGTGGGGCAGGTCGGGAAAAGGGGGAAGAAATCGTAACGTAAAATCTTATGAAACCCGAATTCAAAGTCGGCGATCATGTGGAGTGGAACTCGGAAGCCGGCCGTGTCCGGGGAACGATCCGGAAAAAAGTCACCTCCGCCATCAGGTTCAAGACCTACACCGTCCGCGCGTCGAAGGAAGAGCCGCAGTATTTGATCAAGAGCGACATAACCGACCACCTGGCTATGCACAAAGGCGCGGCTATCAAAAGGATCAGGAAAACGAGGAAGAAATGAAGACACAACAATATGAGATCGGCATGGTTGGTTTAGGCGTCATGGGCCGCAACCTCTTGCTGAACATGGCGGACCACGGACATTCCGTGGCCGGCTACGATAAGGATGTCGCCAAAGTGGCGGCGCTGCGGAAGGAGGCGGAGAACCTGAATATCCGCGGTGCGGAGAGCTTGCCAGAGTTTTTGGACCTGCTCCGCGTGCCTCGCGCGGTGATGATGCTCATTCCGGCCGGAGCGCCCGTGGATGCGGTGATTCATGATCTGCTGCCGCACCTGGCGCACGGCGACCTGATCATTGACGGCGGCAACTCGCACTTCACTGACACGGACTTGCGGGCCAGGATGCTGGCGGAGCGCGGGATTCAATTTCTCGGTGTCGGCGTCTCGGGTGGCGAGCACGGCGCGCGCCACGGCCCCAGCATCATGCCCGGCGGCTCGCGCGAAGCCTACGAGCGGGTGCGACCGATCTTCGAGGCAATCGCGGCAAAGGTGAATGACGAACCTTGCGTCGCCTGGCTCGGACCCGGCTCGGCGGGGCACTACGTCAAGATGGTTCACAACGGCATTGAGTATGGTTTGATGCGTTTGATCGCCGAAATCTACGATTTCATGAAACGGGGGCTTGGTTTCACGGACGCTCAAACCCATAGTGTTTTCGACCGCTGGAATCAGGAGGAACTCAATTCGTATTTGGTGGAAATCACCGCCAACATTTTCTCTCGCATAGACGAGAAGACGGGCCAGCGGCTCATTGATGTCATCCTCGATGAAGCCGGGCAGAAAGGCACGGGGATGTGGGCTTCGCAGGATGCAATGGACCTTCAGGTTCCACTTCCGACGATTGACGTGGCGGTGGCCATGCGAAATTTGTCGGGCTACAAAGATGAACGCGAGGAAGCCGCCCGCGTTCTTCACAGGCCGCTTAGTCATTGTGAAGGCGATCGCCTCAAGTTTATCGGTCAGATGCGAAGTGCGCTCTATGCGGGGATGATCATTACCTATGCACAAGGAATGGCATTGTTGACCGTAGCTTCGGTCAAGCGTGAGTATCATCTGAACCTCGAAACGATTGCTCGCGTCTGGCGGGGCGGTTGCATTATTCGCGCGGCTTTTTTGGAAGACATCCGCGCCGCGTTCCAGGCCAGGTGCGAACTTCCCAATCTGCTCCTCGATCCAAACATCTCGAACAAGGTTATGGAGCACCAGGAAAACTTGCGCAGCCTCGTTTGTGCGGCGAGCCAACTCGGAATTCCAGTGCCCGGTCTGATGGTTTCGCTCGGTTATTTGGATGCTTATCGCAGCGCGTGGATGCCGGCCAATCTCATTCAGGCCCAGCGCGATTATTTCGGCTCGCACACTTACGAGCGTGTCGATGCGAAGGGCGTGTTCCATACGCGATGGAGTCCAGAATGAGCCAAACCATGGATACACAAAATCGGCCGGGTCCGGTCGTGTTCACCATCTTTGGCGGCGCGGGGGATCTGACGTGGCGCAAGTTGATCCCATCGCTGTTCAATCTGCACCTGAACCGCAGCCTGCCGGACAAGTTCACGATCTTCGGCGTGGATCGCGCGGCTTTGAGCGATGAGACGCTGCGTAAGCGACTTCGCGAGGGCGTTCGCCAGTTCTCCAACTTGGGGTTGATCAAGGCCGCTGATTGGAAGGCATTTGCCGCGCACATCAGTTACCAGCGGGCAGATCTTGCCGCCGCCAAGACCTACACAACGGAGAACTGCGCTGGCGGTGACGTGGTCGAGTTTACGTTTTCTGGAAACAAGATCAGCGCTGGGAAGGCAGAAATTATTCAGTCGCTGTCAGCGGATCAAAGTAACGGTGCGACTGCGATGTGAAAGAGTGACAAGAATGAGTGCGATAAAAATCAAATCCAAAACTGCTGGTTCCAAAGGAAGGAGAATGCCAATGGCAGAATCCTCGCCCGTGGTGCTGACGATTGGTCACTCCACGCGCACGCTAGCTGAATTTATCCGCTTACTTCAGGCACACGAGGTGTCTTGCGTAGTTGACGTCCGGACGGTGCCGCGCT
Source organism: Limisphaerales bacterium (assembly GCA_020848635.1). Lineage (GTDB taxonomy): Bacteria > Verrucomicrobiota > Verrucomicrobiia > Limisphaerales > JADLHS01 > JADLHS01. The sequence continues at coordinate 9,663 of JADLHS010000524.1, read as the reverse complement.
CCCGCCACAACCCACAGTTCAACAAAGCCTCGCTGCCTGGTTCATTGAAGAAGGCAAGCTTGGACTACGTTCACCTGCCGGGACTGGGCGGCCTGCGTCATGCGAAGCGGGATTCGCGCAATGTCGGCTGGCGAAACAGTTCCTTTCGGGGTTTTGCGGATTACATGCAAACGCCCGAATTTGAGCAGAGCCTCGAAGAATTGATTCAATTGGTGAAGCAGAAGCGGATCGCCTTGATGTGCGCCGAAGCGGTGCCCTGGCGCTGCCATCGCTCGCTCATCGCCGATGCCTTGCTGGTTCGGGGAATTCCCACCGAGGACATCATGAGTCCAATCCGGCGGACGGTTCACACGCTTACATCCTTTGCGAAAGTGCGAGGCACCGCGATCACATATCCTGCCGAAGTGTCAACGGACAATTCAAGGAAGCTCGCGTCTAAACGTCCGGCATTACGTCCATCGGAAAACCTGATTCACACCAAGACCTGATTGTTCATGCAAACATTCGACGAAACTCATAGAGCGGTCCATTATCCGCCGGATCGCCGTCTTCGTGTTTGGATGAATCCTCGATTCGTTTTCGCTTTTGCCTGTATCGCTCTTGCTCCGGTCGCTATCGCGTGGGGACAATATCTGATCTTCGGACTTCCTACGGAGACTTTCCTGCCGCCAATCAATTTGGAACACCCTTCAAGTCCGCATGGATTCCCCGCATGGCTGCGACTGACTCATTTTGTGAATTTCTTTTTCCTGCTGCTCCTGGTTCGTAGCGGACTCTCCATTTTGATGGACCACCCGCGACTCTACTGGAGCCATCACTGCACGCCGAATACGGAGTGGATCCGGTTTACACCGCTGAAAGTTCCGACCGACCGCTTATGGACGGCCAAGGATGACGCCCGCTACATTTCGCCTTTGTTGGCTTTACCTGGATACCGGCACACCGTGGGCATGGCGCGAGCTTGGCACTTCCTTTCGGTTCATCTGTTTCTGCTGAATGGATTTATTTTTGTCGCGCTGCTTTTCTTCACCGATCAATGGAAGCGTCTGGTTCCGGTTTCATGGGAAATCATTCCCGCCGCCTGGAATGCCTTTGTCCATTACGCCACCTTCCATCTGCCGGCGGAACCCAATGGCTTCTATCAATTCAATCCGCTGCAACAGCTTTCATACTTCGCGGTTATTTTCGTCATGGCGCCATTGTCCATGTTGACCGGGATCGCCATGTCTCCGGCCGTGGACAACCGGTTCCCTTTCTTCCCAAAACTCTTCGGGAGCCGGCAGGGAGCACGATCCATTCATTTTATGTTGCTGATCGGGTATCTGGCCTTTTTGGTAGTGCATGTGGGATTGGTCGTCATCACGGGATTTGCGAGAAACATGAACCACATCGTGACTGGCCGCGATGACGCGCACCCGGTCGGGATGGTCGTGGGCTTGGTGGTCATTGGTCTCGTTGTGCTTTCCTGGTCGCTCTTTCACTTTATCGCATGGAAATATGCCCGCAAGATCCAGCATATCTATCGGGGACTCACCGGGTTGTTTGACTGGAATGTATTGAGCCGCCTCGAACCCAGAGAGCATTATACGCAAGAGGATATTTCGCCGTTCTTTTGGCCGAATGGAAAACTGCCAACCTCCGGCAAATGGAAGCAACTCGCCGCGAATGGATTCCAGGATTTCAAATTGAGGGTTGATGGCCTGGTGGAAAATCCCGTCGAGCTTTCCCTGGCGGACCTTCGCGCGCTCGGCAAGGAAGAATACACCTCCATGCACCATTGCATCCAAGGCTGGTCGGGAATTGCGCAATGGGGCGGGCTTCCGTTCAAGCGATTGATCGAGCTTGTCAAACCCAGACCCGAGGCCAAAGTCGTGGCCTTTTATTCCTACGGCGACGCGTTGTATGGAGGAGAATACTATGACACGCAAACCATCAAGACCGCGCTCAAGGCGAGATCTTTGCTCGCCTATGAGATGAACCACGCGCCGCTGCCTGAAGTATATGGGGCGCCACTGCGACTGCGGGTGGAAAACCAGCTGGGCTATAAAATGGTGAAGTGGATCGAACGCATTGAATTTGTCGAAACGGAAAAGACGTTGGGCAAGGGGGAAGGCGGCAAAAACGAGGATGATGAATACTTTGACATCCTGCCCAACATTTGAAGCGCCGTATCCTGGATCCGAAGGCGGCAAGCTATGATCACCTACAAAATTTCAATGAACCCGAAAATACTGTTTGTGGGCATCAACCCGCACCCCGGCTCGCACCGGCGCGGGGTGCCGTTTTCCAACAACAAGATGTTCTGGTATTTGCTCAACCGGGCCGGCCTGCTGAATGAAACCGAAAGCGATCTTAAAAATGACGAATCGCTCAAGCGCATCTACGATGAAAAGTTCATTCCGAAGTATGGATTGAATTTTGTCAATCTGGTGGATCGCCCGACCGTGGACGTGACCCTGCTGACCAAGGGTGAGGAACAAAAGGGGGTGCGCCGCGCCTGGCAAATCATTCGAACGCGCCGCCCGAAGGTGGTTTGCTTCATCGGCAAAGTGACCTTCAACAAGTTCCACGGCAGCCGCGAGTGCGAGTTTGGCTGGCAAAAGGAAATCGGGCGCTCCAGGGCCTATCTGATGCATTTCCCCATCCGGGGGCTGGCGTCAGTCCGCGTGAAAGAGTTGAGCGAAGTGAAACGTGCCAGTGGCGGGACCTGAATTTGAATACCTATGAATCATCAGGCGCGAGTTTACGAAAATGTTTTTGAAATGTTACCCAGCGAGGTGAACCCGACCCCGCTCGTCCGCATCAACAAGCTCAATCCGGGCGCCGAGTTCCCGCTTTACGCCAAGCTGGAATGGGTGAGCCCGTTTGGCTCGGTGAAAGACCGGGCAGCGTGGGAATTATTGCGGGACCTCGAAGACCGCGGCGAACTTGTACCGGGTCGCGGGATGGTCGAGCCGACTTCCGGCAACACCGGCATCAGCCTGGCCGCAATGGCGCGCGCGCGTGGCCATCGTTTGCTGGCCATTGTGCCCAATAAAATCCCTCTGGAAAAAAAGCTCCTTTTGAAAATTGTTGGCGCCGACCTCGAAGTCATTTCCGACGAACTTTGCCCCGCACCCGGACTCGGCGACGGCTCGATCAATCTGGCCAAAACTCACGCGAAAGCGTCGGCCCAGAAATACGTCTTGCCCAACCAGTATGAAAATCCGAAGAACGCGGAAGCGCATTTCAAGACCACCGGCCCGGAGATTTGGAAGCAGACCGAAGGCAAAATCACGCACCTGTTCGCTTCGCTGGGCACCTGCGGCACGGTAAGCGGCACCAGCAAATTTCTCCGCAGCAAGAATCCAAACATAAAGGTCATCGCCGTTCAGCCGACGGAGGGCCATGACGTGCCGGGTTTGCGGAATGTTTCCCAGCTCGGGGTTTCAAAGCTGTTTGATCCCTCGCTCGTGGACGACATCCTGGAAATTGATTTCCATCTCGCTTACACGCGCGCCCTGGAACTATGCCAGAATGAAGGCCTGCTGGCCGGCCCCAGCTCGGGCCTGATTTTTGAAGGTGCGTTGGAAATTGTCAGACGCGATAAAAAAGGACATGGCGTGATGATTTTTCCCGACAACATTTTCAAATACACAACCAACATGACAAAACACATTCCCGGCCTTTCCGACGGGACACAACCGAAATAACAAGAAAACTATGACAAAGTATTCAAACCCCGAAGTATTGGTCGAAACCGATTGGGTCAAACAACACCTCGGTCAACCCGGCATCAGACTGGTCGAGATAGACGTGGACACGAAAGCCTACGAGGCGGGCCACATTCCCAGCGCGGTCGGCTTCAACTGGCAGACCCAACTTCAAGATCAGCTGCGCCGCGACATCATCAGCCAGGAGGCCTTTGAAAAGCTGCTGGGCGACGCGGGCATTTCGCCCACGGACACCGTGATTCTTTACGGTGACAACAATAACTGGTTTTCGGCCTACGGCTTCTGGCTTTTCAAAATTTACGGCCATAAGGACGTTCGCCTGATGAACGGCGGACGCGTGAAATGGTTGAACGAAAATGACAAGCAATTGACCACCGAAGTGCCGAAAATCGTTCCCACCCATTACAAGGCGGCGACGCCTAATTTGGAGTTGCGCGCCATGCTGCCCGAGGTTCTCCAGGCGCAAGCCGGGAAGAATTGCAATCTGGTGGACGTGCGCAGCAATGACGAATTCACCGGCAAAGTCATCGCACCTCCAGGCATGACGGAAACCGCGCAGCGCGGCGGCCATATCCCCGGGGCTAAAAGCGTTCCGTGGAACACGGCGGTCGGCGCGGATGGAACGTTCAAAACAGCGGATGAATTACGGGCGATTTACGTGGATCAAAAAGGGGTTGATCCAAAAAAAGATTCCATTGCCTATTGCCGCATCGGTGAGCGCGCGAGCCACACCTGGTTCGTGTTGAAGTATCTGCTGGGTCTCCCCAACGTGAAAAGTTACGACGGCAGTTGGACCGAATACGGCAGCATCGTCGGAGCTCCGATTGAAAAGTAACTGCTACAAAAGCGATGGGTTACGAATCGCAATCGCCTGATGAGAGGCTATGAAACTGGCAACACCACCGGTGCAGGAACAGATCACTGCGCCGACCTTGAATGAAAGTGTCGCGTGCGATGTTTGCGGGCGGTTCGGCGCCTACCGCCTTGGCGAGCGCTGGCTTTGCCAGGAATGTTACCCCGGCAGCGGCTCGTGTTGTCCGGAATTCGGGAAGGATGATTTGTGGAAGACCGCTGCCCGTCCACTCCGCCTGGCAATGTGACCAGCCAATGAAAAAGGAGCGTGTTTAGAACATAGACTTTCGCTCAACATAGAAGATTGAATTTACCTCAAACAGAAAATGAATTCCAAAATAGCCAAATCCCTATCTGAAATCCACCCGGCCTTTTTCGGCCAAGGTGCTCGATGGCCCTGAACGAGCGCCGAGCCGAGCCATGCTCTACCCGGTCGGCTTTAGACCCGAGGATTTCGCCAAGCCGATGATCGGCGTTGCGTCTGCCTGGAGCATGGTCACTCCGTGCAACATGCACCTCGACCAACTGGCCCGCGAGGCCGAGGTCGGTGCCAATGCGGCCGGCGGCAAAGCCATCGTCTTCGACACCATTACGATTTCCGACGGCATTTCCATGGGCACAGAAGGCATGAAGTATTCCCTGGTCTCCCGCGAAGTCATTGCCGATTCCATCGAAACCGTCGTTGGTTGCGAAGGCATGGATGGTTTCGTGGCGGTTGGCGGTTGTGACAAGAACATGCCGGGTTCGCTCATCGCGATGGCTCGGCTGAACCGCCCGGCGGTCTTTATCTATGGCGGAACAATTCTACCCGGCTGTATCACCGGGGATAACCGTCCGCTCGACATCGTCTCTGTTTTTGAAGCCGTCGGCGCACACGCCAAACAACGAATCAACGATCAGGAGTTCCAGGCCATTGAGTCTTGCGCCATTCCAGGTGCCGGGGCGTGCGGTGGCATGTACACCGCCAATACAATGGCCAGCGCGATTGAGGCGTTGGGCATGAGTCTGCCCAACAGCTCCGCTCAGAATGCGATTTCTGAAGCGAAAAAAGAAGATTGCCGCCGCGCCGGCGCCACGGTCGTCGAGATGATTAAGCGGGGACTTCGTCCGCTGGACATCATGACCAAACAGGCCTTTGAGAATGCCATCACGGTTGTCATCGCGCTGGGCGGCTCAACCAACGGCGTGCTGCACCTGCTGGCGATCGCGCATGCGTGCCGGGTCAAGCTCGCGCTCGACGACTTCACGCGGGTCGGCCGGCGTGTGCCCGTGCTCGCCGACTTAAAACCGAGCGGCAAGCATCTCATGTCCGAACTCGTCGCCATCGGCGGCATCCGGCCCCTGATGAGGATGCTGTTCGAGGTCGGTTTGTTACACGGTGATTGCCTGACGGTCACCGGCCAAACCCTGCGCGAGACGCTGACGAAGGTGAAGCCCTATCCGCAAGGCCAAACGATCATCGCTCCGCTCGCCAAGCCCCTCAAGCGGGAAAGCCACTTGGTAATTCTTTACGGCAACCTCGCGCCCGAAGGCGCGGTCGCCAAGATTTCCGGGAAAGAAGGCTTGCGCTTCCGCGGCCAAGCGCGCGTGTTCAATTCCGAGGAGCAGGCCATGGAAAGAATCCTGGCGGGTGCGATTCGCAAGGGCGATGTCATTGTCATCCGCTATGAAGGTCCCAAAGGCGGCCCCGGGATGCGCGAAATGCTTGCGCCGACTTCCGCCATCATGGGCGAAGGAATGGGGCAGGATGTTGCGCTGATCACGGACGGACGATTCTCCGGCGGCAGCCACGGTTTTGTGGTGGGTCACATCACACCGGAAGCTTATGCGGGAGGTCCCATCGCCCTGGTTAAAGATGGCGATTCCATCACGATTGATGCGGAAACCCGACAGATTAACCTGGAGCTTACGGCCCGCGAGTTGAAGCAACGCCGCCAGGCTTGGAAAGCGCCTCGACCACGCTACACCCGGGGTGTGCTGGCGAAGTATGCCAGCACGGTTGCTTCCGCCTCACAGGGCGCCGTCACCGATTTGGATCTTGAACTCTAAACCTGAAACAGGCTTCGCCCACCTCGCGCGACAACGCGACTAGATAGTGACCGGGCCGACGGTGTTTGGAACCGGTTTAAATAACCCAGGCCACCGGGTGTGGCCCAATGGAAAGTGAGAAGTATTATGGCCGACAAAGACAGCCGCCTGCCGCAGAATGCGCCAGGCCCTTGGTATGTGGATTCCAATTGCATTGATTGCGACCTGTGCCGCGAGACCGCTCCCACGGTCTTCCGACGCGATGAAGATAACGGCAATAGCATCGTGTTTCACCAACCGGAGACCGAAGAGGAGCAGAAGCTCGCTCATGAGGCCAAAGAGGGTTGCCCCGTGGAAGCCATTGGGAGCGATGGTCCGCCCGTTCCCACCGGAACGAACGAACCGCCTGAAGATGCCCCAGCCACAACTTGACCAAAATCCGCTATGGAAGGAAACCCAAGACTAACACCGACGACACGCGGCAGAGATGGCGTGCGCGTGGTGGTGCTGGGGGCCGGCTTTGGCGGGCTGACCTTTTGCCAGAACTTCTCCTTTCCCGGTGCCGAAGTCACGGTGGTCGATCGACGCAATCATCACCTGTTTCAGCCGCTGCTTTATCAAGTGGCCGCCGCCGGGTTGTCGGCGCCGGAAATCGCGCAGCCCATTCGCTCCATTCTGTCGCCTCGCAAACATGTGAACGTCGTGCTGGACGAAGTCCGCGGAATTGACCTGACAGGCCGCACTGTCGCACTGACCACCACGACGCTCCCTTACGATTACCTTGTGCTCGCGCTCGGTGGGGTGACCAGTTACTTCGGCCATCCAGAATGGGAGGCGCTGGCCCCGGGTTTGAAATCGCTGGAGGACGCTCTGCGAATTCGGAGTCGCGTGCTCCTGGCGTTTGAAAAGGCGGAGACCGAGCCGGACCCGGTTGCACGACAGCGGCTCATGACCATCGTGGTGATAGGGGGTGGTCCTACGGGCGTGGAATTGGCGGGGGCTTTCGCGGAATTGACTCGCACGGTCCTGCGGTCGGATTTTCGCCACATTGATCCCCGGCAGGCGCGGGTGATTCTGGTGGAGGCCGGCCCGCGGCTGCTGTCGCACTTGTCGGAGCAATCCTCCGCCAGTGCACAACGTCAATTAGAACGGCTCGGGGTCGAAGTCCGAACCAACTGTCCGGTGCAATCCCTCCAGAAAGATTTCGTCGAACTGCCGGAAGAAGGGATTGCCGCAGCCAACATCATCTGGGCCGCCGGAGTTGCGGCCGTCCCGCTGACCCGTCAACTCGGGGTGGAACTGGACCGGGCCGGTCGGATCAAGGTGCGGCCGGACTTGAGCCTGCCCGGTTATCCCGAGGTGTTTGCCATTGGTGATCTGGCGCTCGTACTGGATGAAACCGGACGCCCCGTGCCCGGCGTTTCGCCCGCAGCGATGCAAATGGCCCAGCATGTCGCCCAACTCATCAAGGCCAACCTCGTCACACCTGGCACGGCATCACGTCCGGCGTTTCGGTATTGGGACAAGGGCAGTATGGCCACCATTGGCCGATCCGCTGCCGTTGCGGAGATCAAGCGATTGAAGCTCTCGGGCGGGGTGGCCTGGCTGGTGTGGCTGGGCGTGCATCTGATTTTTCTCATCGGTTTTCGCAACAAGCTGGCAGTGCTGTTGCAATGGGCCTATGCCTATTGCACCTACAAACGCGGAGCACGCATCATTGTCGGAGAGGCGAATGCGCCAGGCCCGACGGCGTTCGGGTAGCGGTTAAATTTTTTTTGACCGAGTTTGCAGAAGATTTTTACGCGAGTTGAATTTGAAAAGCTTTGCCCCAGTTGAATTGAGTTACTCGCAGAGCGAGGCGCGCGTGTGTTCGGCACGGTGCGCAAAATGAAAGCCCTTGTTTTCAAACGCTATGGCGGACCAGATCAGGTTGCGTTCGCTGACATTCCTCGGCCCGTGCTGAAACCGGACGAAATTCTCGTTTAGGTCCACGCCGCCGGCTTGAACCCGGTGGACAGGAACAATTGTCCATTTTCACGAACCTCAGTTTGGGGGCACTAAATTTCCAACAACATCCTGGCCGGATTTTCTACGGTCTCTTTGACGCGGCGGAGAAACAGCACTGCTTCTTTGCCGTCCACGATCCGATGGTCATAGGTCAGCGCGACATACATCATCGGGCGGATGACGACTTGTCCCTCCACGGCCACCGGGCGTTCCTGAATGGTGTGCATCCCCAGAATGCCGCTTTGCGGCGGGTTCACGAGCGGGGTGGAGAGCAGCGAACCGAAGACGCCCCCATTGGTGATGGTGAACGTGCCGCCCGCCAGTTCCTCGGGCTTGAGTTTGCCTTCGCGGGCGCGCAATGCAAAATCCGCGACGGCCTGTTCGATTTCGGCGAAACTCAAACGATCAGCGTCGGGCAGCACGGGCACGACCAGTCCGCGGTCCGTGCTCACCGCAAGGCCGATGTCGTGGTAGTTGTGATACACAACGTCCGTGTCACGGATTTCGGCGTTCAATTGCGGGAACTGTTTCAAGCCGTCAATCACCGCTTTGACGAAGAACGACATGAAGCCCAGCTTGATCCCGTATTTTTTCTGGAACGTTTCCTGATATTGCTGACGCAGGGCGAGAATGGCCGACATATCTACTTCGTTGAATGTGGTGAGCAACGCCGCTGTGTGCTGCGCCTCCACCAACCGCTTGGCGATGGTGCGTCGCAGCAACGTCATCCGCATTACTTGCTCTTCGCGAGCGGGCGTTCCCGATTTTGCGGCTGACGCCGGTGACGGGGAAAGGGCCTTAACTGCACTGGCGGCTGGAGCAGACTTCTGCTCCTTCTGTAATCGTTCGACGTGATGCAACACGTCCGCCTTGGATACGCGACCGCCCGGTCCGGTAGCCGGCACTTCGTCCACGCGCAAGTCGTGTTCGGCTAAAACGCGTTTAGCCAGCGGTGTGGCTCGCGTCTTCGCTGCGGGGGCTTCTTCGGCTGCGGGTGGAGTCGCCGGATTCATTGCGGCTACCGACCCAGCTTTTCCTGCCTCCAGATGGGCGATGGTTTCGC
>JADLHS010000660.1 GCA_020848635.1 Limisphaerales bacterium | reverse complement strand
CGGCGGCGACGACGGCGGCGATGACGGATGCAGGCATTACCCGATCCTCCAGCCGCTGCGCAGGCCCGGATGGTCGAGCCGCACGAAGGCCAGTCCGGCGTCGCCCAGCACGGCGACGTCGAGGCCGAGGCAGACGCCGAGATGCTCGCCGGCGGCGTCTTCGTAGAGCAGCACGTCGCCGCGCCGGCAGAGCGCCACCGGCTGCGCCGGCCGCTCGAGGACGATGGTGACGGCCTCCCCCAGGCTGGGGGCGATCCGGGCGATGGTGACGAGGGCCTGGCGCCGGGTCGTGTAGCCGGCGAAGCGCGGCCAGAAGTCGACGCCGGTCATGGCGGCGATGCACTGGCAGGTGAAGCGCAGACAGTCGTGCTTGCCTAACTGATAGGGGACATCGCGGGCAGCGGCGACCGCTTGCTGCAGCCGCTCGGGCCAGTCTTCGCTGCGGATCAGTACCCCCACCGCAGCTCCTTCTCGACCAGCTGCGGGACGAACTCGAAGCCCTTGTCGGCGGGGTAATCGATGGCCTGGTCCTCTGAGTTGTACCGGCGAACCTTGGCGCGATCCCATGCGGCCAGCCGCGAGGTGGCGGAGGCGGTGATCGATGCGACCTGGCCGAGGTCGATGTCCATCGTGTCCATCAGGCCGTGGAAGCACAGCACCGGGTCGGCGACGACGCGGTGGTTTGCGTCGAGAGGCGCGAGCCACATCTTCACCGGGCGGCCCTGGTAGTGCTCGCCCATCGCGCGGCTGATGTTGGCCGGGTCGATGCCGGTGATGCGGAAGTTGACGGTGCGCGCCTCCAGCTCTGCGCCCTCCTGAACGGCATCGATGGCGCCGAGTCTCCCGACGCCGTACCAGAGGCTCGACGCCCAGGTGATGTGCACGCCGCTGTTGTTCAGGCGCAGGAAGCCGGACGTTAAGTCAAATTCGACGAAGAACAGGGCGGCCAGGTTCGGCGATTGAAGCGCGTTGTCGGCGGCGGTGGTGAGCGTGCGCGGCATCAGATCCTCTCGATGGCCTGGATCGGCACGTCGCTGAAGAAGGGGGCGCGCATCAGGAGGTCGACCGTATCGTCGGTGAACATGAAGACGGCGGTCGGCTTGTTGGTGGTGACGGTGGCGCCGCTGGACCAGTCGGCGCGCGAGGGCGGCTCGAAGGTGAGGCTCGTCATGGCGCCGGAACCGTTCGCCGTGCAGTCGGCTACAACGATCTTCAGCTCGCCGCCGACGCCGATGTAGTCGCCTTCCAGCAGCGTGGCGCCGGCGCCGCAGCCGGCGAGGGTCACCGTCGTCGCGCCGGCCGTGGCGCCGGCGCCCAGCGTCACGCCGGAGAGCGCGCAGGTGCCGCGCGGGACCGGGTGGCCCAGGTCGTGCAGCGTGAAGCTGTTGGCGCGGCCGCGCAGTTTGGCGACAAAGGCGCGCATCCTGCCGGCATCGGCGCCGTAGAGGTTTTCCAGCGTGAAGCTCGCCTTCCACTTCGCGCCGGGCATCTCCAGCGTCTGCACGCTGCCGGAGAGGGGGCTGGTGAAGACCTGCGTATTCGGCACCAGCGCGAAGATCCGCTCGCGCGGTCCGGCCAGGGTGAGGGTCGGCCAGGCATAGGTGGTCATGCCACCCCCGTCGCGCGTGCGAACTCGCCGCCTTCGCGCAGCGAGCGCCTGATGGCGGCGATGGCTTCGTTCTTCGCCATCGCCATCGCCGTGCGGATCGAGGCCTGGTCGGTGCGGGAGTCGCTGTTGATGTGCTGGTTGAGGGTTATGACGGGCGCGGCGGCGGCGCCATGCGCCTGCACACCGAGGCGGCCACTTGAGTCGCGGGCCAGCGGCATGACGGCCTCCGGACCGGCTTCGGCGAACACCCCTCCGCTCGCGAAGGCAAACAAGCGCGGCGAGTCGTAAACGCCATTCGCGTAGTGATGCAGGCTCGGCGAGGCATACACGCCGCCATCGGCATTCCGGAATAATCCGCGAACCCAGTCGCCGATGCCAGAGAAAATGCCGCTGTTTCTGACCATCCCGCTGATTCCCTCGCCCAGCGGCTCGGTGACGGTTTTGCGCAGCATGATGCGACCGATGTCTTTGCCCAAAGCCTGAACCACTTCGAGCAGGTTCTTGCCTTCGAGAATGGCGTCTTCGGCAGCGGACTGGAATGTCATGCCGAAATCACGGGCGAAGTTCTCGCCGCGTTTGATCTCGTCGTTCACCTTGCGGATGGCGTCGCGCTGTTCTTCGGCCTTGAGGGTGGAGTCGTAAAGTGTGCTCCAGGCGTCGCTGTTGCGATCAACGCCCATGCGCTCGGCGTCGAGCATGGCGACGCGGGCGCGGCGGACGGGTTCGGATTCGCGGATGAGGTCGTACTCGAGCTGCTGGGCTTCGGCGTCTTCCCGACGGCTCTTGACGAGGTCGTCGAGCGCCTTGCGCTGGCGCTCGCTCTCGCGGTAGGCGGCTTCGGCGGCTTCGCGCTCGCGCTTGGCCGCCGTCTCGCGCATGGTTTCTTCGCCGCCGGATTCGTAGTAGGCGTCCAGCTCGTTCTGTTGCCCGCGTTCCTGCATGCGCTTGAGGGCGGCGTCGCGCTGTTTGGCTTCCTGCTCGCCGCGCTTCCTGGCTTCCTCGGCGAGTTTTTTCTTGCGCTCGTACTCGGCCTCTTCCTGCTGCTCTTTGCGGCGCTGGGCGGCGGCCTCCTGGGCGCGCGCCTCGTCAATCGGGACGCCATCTACTGTCGTAATCTTGCCGCTGCGCTCACGACCAGGCGCCGGCGGGCTTGGTTTGAGTTTGGGCGGGGCCAGGCCTTTGCCGGTGACGAGCGCCAATAGCTCGCTGTTGTCGCGCAGGTAACTGAAGAGCGAAGAAAACGCGCCCTCGGATTCCTCGACCCGCACCTTCAGGTCTGTCATTCCATGGGTTAGGGCGCCAAGCACAATGGTCGCGCTCGACTGATAGGTCTTGGTGTTGCCGATGGCCTCGAGCAGCTCGTTCCAGGCCTTCTTCGTGTCGGCGGAGGATTTCAGGAGGCCGGTGTTGGCTTCGCCGGCGGCGCCGCCGATGCTCTTCTTCAGCTCGTTGAAGACGATGCGGGCGCCGCCGGCCTTGTCGCCCGCTTCGCTGAACTTCTTGGCGATATCTTCAAGCTGCGGACTGAGCTGCAAACCGGCGGCGCGCAAGCCTTTCAGGCCGGTCTCTGTATTGACCGCGGCCTTGCCCAAGAGCTGAGCCGCAGACGTAACATCGATGCCGAGCGCGGTTGCGACATCCGGCGCCAGGCGCAGGGCGTCTTCGAAGACGTCTTCCTGGATGTCGCGGAAGCGCAGGAGCGCGGCGGCGGCCTCGCGCAGGGCTTCGTCGTCGAACAGGGTGGCGTCGGTCAGTTCGTCGACCAGGCCCTCGATCTGCCGCTTGGTGAGGCCGGCGCTGCCGCCGGTGGCCTTGAGCACGGCATTGAGGGCGGCGGCGGACTTCTCGGCCTCGAGCGCAGACGTATGCACGGCGGCGACGGCGCTGCCGAGCTCGTGCAGGCCGAGGGTGCCGATGCCGAGGTTCTGCAGGCTGCGCAGCTGGTCGCCGATCGACTGCAGGTTGCGCTTGGCCGAATTGGCGCCGGGGCCGGTCTTGTCCTCGGCGTGGATCTCGTAACCGATTTTTTTGTTGCCGCTGGCCATGGTCTAGCCCGGTTCCCGTCCCATCTCGTCCTGCAGCACGAGCAGGCGCTCGATCATCGTTTCCGGGTCAGCCACCCGGTGCAGCCCGAACAGCAGCGGCAGTGCCGCCCAATCGATCTTGCCGCCCATCGCATTCCAGAGCATGACGGCGGTTTCGTTTTCCGGATCGAGATCCGGTCGCAGCTCGGCCAGTTGCTCCCGGGTGGCCTGGCCGCGCTTGAGCATGTCCGCCGCCGCCCGGTCGAAGCGGACACGCTCGCTCAGTTTTTTGCGGCGCCCTCGCCACGTTCGGCGCGCGCCTTGAGGCGCGCAAACAGGTCGGCAGACAGACGGTCGAGCAGCGCGACACGGGCCGCGAGGTATTCGCGAGCAGCGGCGGCGGAGAACGTCACCGACTCATCGCCCGCGCCATCGAGGAAGTCCGCCGCGACGACGCCATTCCAGCCGGTCATGGCGTCTGTCAGGAGGCGCAGGATGGCGGTTTCATCGTCGTGACTGCCGTCGGGCAGGCGCGCCAGGATGAAGGCACGACGCACTTCCCAGGGCATCGGCAGGACGAAGGAGAACGTCGCCGCGCCCTCCTCCATCGTGTAGGCGCGCGCGGCGCGGGCGCGTTCGATCAGTTTCCCGGCGTCCATCAGATCGTCGCCTCGGTGTTGATGAGGGTGATCTTGAGGTCGGTGGCCTCGCCCGAGTCGTAGATGGCGCGGAAGGACAGCGGCACGACGATGCCTTTGTCGCTGGCGATCTTCGGCACGGCCTCGCCGTTGTAGCGCACGCTGGGCAGGTAGAACTCGATGCTGTGCGCGCCGCTGGTGAAGGTGGCCTTGAGGCTGGAGGCGGTGCCGTTCTTCCATTTGTTGAACAGGGTGAGGTTTTCGAACATCACCGTGATGTCGCCGGTGACCTCGCCCTTGCCCTCGGGCAGCCCGGCGATGGTGCGGCTGCCGATGGCGCGCACCGGATCTAGGCCGTTGGTGAGGCTGAGGTTGAGGTTGAGCAGCGTGGCGGCCGAGCCGCCTTCTTCGAAGGTGGCCTGGTGGTGGGCGAACGGGGTGTGCACGACGGTATCGACCGAAGCGTCCAGCGGCGTGCCGGAGGCGGAGAAGTCCTTGCCGATCACGTCCATGCTGCCGGTGACGAGGCCCTGCGGGCTGACGGAAAGCGAGAGCTTGTCGATGCGGCAGCCGGTAAAGACGATGTACTGGGCGATGTCGGTAAAGCCCTTCTCCAGGGTCAGGCCGGCCGGCAGCGCGCCGCGCTTGATGACGTGGGTGTAGGGCCCGGCGCCGGTGGTATTGACGGTGCCGAGCGCGTGCTTGAGCAGGGTGCCGATGCCGAGCAGCGGCAGTTCGATGGGCACGGCGCCCTTGACGTCGATGTTGCCCTGGATGACGTTCTCGACGGCACGGCTGCTGTTGATGGCGTTGCTCATCAACTCTTCGATGCTGGCGGACAGGCTCTCGCCATACGTGCCGGCCTTGATGAGCTTGAGCTGGGGAGAGCCGGGCGTGGTGCCCCAGGCGCTTTCCTCGACGTAGGCGATGCGCCCGAGGGCGCCGACGGCTTGAGTCATGATCGGGTCTCCTTACAGGGCATTGAGTGCCGTGCGATAGGTGTAGCGGTAGGTCTTGGTAACGAGGTAGAGCAGCTCGTTGCTGCCCTCGGCATCGCGTTCCGTGGGGCCTTCTTCCATGAGGAGGGCCAGCCCGCCGAGCGTGCGGTCGGCGACCAGGCGGCCGAAGCTTTCCTCGACGGCGGCGGCCGCGGCGCTGCGCGCGCCCTTGACCAGCACAGAGACGCGCACGTCGACCGTGCGGTCCACCTGACCGATGGCGGCGGGCTGCGGGTCGGATTCGTCGCCGGCTTCTACGGCGATGGCCGGCAGGTCGTTGGCGGCAAGCGCAGCGACCAGATCGTCGAACACGGCAGCGGCCGGTACGGCGGTCATGGCCGGCACGGTGAGCTTGGCGATGACGGCGGCGGCGATGAGGTCGGCAACGAGCGCCATCAGGTTTTCCTCAGCGTGGCGGTGAGGATGCCGCGATCCGGCTCAGACACGCTGGTCACGGTGTAGGCGACGGCATCCACGGTGAGCGCGGCGCCGCGCACAAGGCCGGCGAGCGCGCCCTCCGCCACCTGGATCTGCGGCTCGGTGGTATGCACCATGCCGTCGAAGACCTGGCGCGAGGGCCCGTCGAAGACAACGCCCGCCGACTCGGCGCCGAGCACCACCGTCGCGTTGGCGAGCTTGACCAGCGAAACGGTGGTGAGTCGGGCTTCGAGCGCGGCGAACGTCATGGCCTATCAGGCGACGGTGCCAGGCACGCCGGTGAACTTCACCTTGAAACTGGTGACGCCGTTGCCGGCGGCTTCCCAGGCGACTGCGGGCGGGCCTGTGACGTCGCCCGACGCCGGCGTGGCGGCGTTGTCGTCGAAGGCGGCGGCGGAAGCGTCCCAGGTGAGGTTCTCGCCCTGGGCGATGACGGCGCCGGAGACCTTGGCGACGGTGAAGACGCCGGTGATCTGCACGGAGCCGGTGGCGCCGTTGGCGATGTCGACCAGCGCGACGCCGAGGATCTTCCCGATCCTGACGACGTCACCGGCGGCGATGGCGGAACCGGAGTTGGTGAATTCGATCACCTCGCCGGGTTGTACGTAGTTTTCAGCCATGTTGCGTTTCTCCTTTCGGATGGATCAGTGGGGGCCGCGGCGGCGGCCCCCGGTTCATCAGCCGGCGTTGGTGACGGCGCCGCGGTAATCGATCGCGGCGGTGCCGAAGTCGAGGCGCACCTTGTAGCGCGCGCCATCGACATCGAAGCCGTCCTGCAGCTCGAGGTAGGGGTCCTGCTGACCGTCGAGGAAGGCGACTTCCAGGACGGGCGCTTCGCCCGGATCGGCGAACAGGTAACGACGCGTGCCGGTCAGGCGCGGGGAGTCGACAACGTCGCGCACCATGTTCTTGACGATGTTCGGCTTCTGCAGCTTGCCGGTCGTGTCGGGGTCGTACTCGGCGCCGATGATGCCGCGCGCGGTGCCGCCCAGGCTCATCGGCGTCAGCAGCACGGCCGGCACCAGGTCGAGATAGTCGTTGCCGCCGACGTCTTTCTGGCTGGCCAGCGCCACGCGGTCGAGGTCGAGCGCGGCCATGCTGATCGCCGCGGTGGTGGTGATGTTGTTGTGGTTGGCGTGGAACAGCGTGTAGGTGTCGCTCATGGTCGGGCCGAGGCCACCGTTCAGTGCCAGGAGCGCATACACGTCGGCCTCGATGGTGCGGCCGGCAGCGCGACCGAGCGCGGCAGCCAGGCCGACGAAGGCGCCGAGGTCGTCGTTGATGACAGCCTGGCGGCTGAGGTTGATGATGTTGCCCTTGGTGCCGGCCGTGATGCTGGACTTCTCGCCGTCGGGAATCGTCTTGTTCTTGAACTCGCCCAACTCGTTGATGCTGTCGAGGTTCGACAGGCTGCCGACGCGGTAGCGGTTGCTGGCGCGGAAGTCGGATACCGAGCCGATGTTGCAGAAGCGCCGCCAGGTGAGCGCCGCCACGGCGTAGGCGTTCTGCAGGGTCTTGTGCATGGTGTTTTCCAGCAGCACCGGGAAGTCGCTGGTGGACTGCGTGAAGGCGGCGGCGACCACCTCCATCTGGCTCATGCCGTCGGTCTTGATGCCGGCGCGCGTGAGGCAAGCACGAGCGAGGTCGATCAGCTTGTGTCCTCGCAAGGGGTTGGCGGCGTTGATGCGCACCACGGCGCCCTTGTCGTCGCGGGCGGCGGCGCGCGCCATGATCGATTCGACGGCGGCGGCGCGGAACTTGTCGCGCTCGTCCTCGACGGTGACGACGTAGCCGCCGGCGACGGGGCCGGCGCTCTGGCCGAGATGGGCCAGCAGCTTGGCGTTGGCCTGCTCGGCGGTGCACGCGGTGTCGTCCTGGCAGGACTTCATCAGCGTGGCGACGGCGGGATCGGCCTTGAACTTGGCGTAGGCGGTTTCGATGTCGGTGCGGCGCTGCCGGTCGGCGGCGAGCACACGGGCCTGGACTTCGGCTTCGGTGACGACCGTCTGTTCGGGAGCGGCCGCCGTGGTCTTCTCGGGCATGGATTTCTCCTTGAGGGGTGCGGCGGCTGCCGCGGGACCGCTCTCCGCCGGCTGTGCCGGCAGGGAACGGAATCGGTGCGCCAGGGCGGCGCGATCAAACGACGCGGCGAGCGGCAGGGCCGCCACGGTCGCATCGATGAATTTCTCGGCGAGGGCCTCGGCGGCGGTGTACCAGTGGTCCTCGCCGTCGGTGAGCAGGGCCTGCATCTCGGCCACGGGGCGACCGGTCTTGGCGGCGTAGCTGGTGGCCATCGCCTCGGCCCAGGTATCGAGCATGTCGGCGAAATCGCGCAGATCGGCGCTGTTGCCCATGGCCGCGCCCCAGGGGGCGTGGATCATCAGCAGGCTGTTCTCGGCCATCTCGACGCTGTCGCCGGCCATGGCGATCAGGCTGGCGATGCTGGCCGCCACGCCGTCGATGCTGACGGTGACGTGCGCCGGGTGGCGCTTGATGGCGTTGTGAATGGCGATGCCGTCGGAGACGGAGCCGCCGTAGCTGTTGATGCGGACAGTCAGTTCGTCTACGTCGAGGGCGGCAATCTCCTGGACGAAGTCCTTCGCCAGAACCGACTCGCCCCACCAGCTCTCGCCGATGTCACCGTAAATGAGCACTTCGGCGGCCCTGGGCTGGGCGGCCCGGGCGCGGATGCTGTACCACTTGATGTCGTTCGGCATGCTCGCCTCGCGCAGTGAGATGCGCAGAGTTTGGCGAGAAGCCAGTCCGGTTTTTAGGGGTAAAACCGGAATATTTGCTCAATAAAGCAGGATGATGTCTTCGGCGTCGCGCACCTGGCGGGCGCGGATGAGGGGGCGCTGCGGATCGGGCGGCGGAGGAAAGTCCGGCGGGAGGATGGCCGGCAGCATGGGCGGCTGATCGACTTCGACCAGATCCGGCCAGAGGCGCCGGCGGCGGCCCTGGCGGGTGTGGAGCAGCCCGCCGCCCTGGGCGGGCCCGGGCGATGCGATGGCCGTCTCTCCGCCCCAGAACCCGGCGGACCAGAAGCCGGCCTGCCAGAAACCCGTCTGCCAGAAGCTCACGCCGGCCTCATCGGGTCGCCGGCGGTGCCGGCGCCGGCCAGAGTGGTGTCGTTGATGATCTTGACGCGGGAGTGGATCGGCGTTGCCTGCGCGGCGGCGAGGACGGCGTCGGCCACCTCCTCCGCCGTCGGCGCGCTGCCGCCGCCGGTGCTGAACGAGATCGCCTGCACCGGCTGCTGGTAGTTGATGCGCACGACGTAGCTGCCCGCCGTGTTCATGAAGGGGTCGCCGCCGCCATCGACCAGCAGGATGCCGTCGGAAACCTTGAGGGTGTGGTTCGCTTCCTGCGGCTTGACCTTCCAGCCGTTTTGCAGGAAGACGTAGATCGGTATCTTGGTGCCGGCGGCGGCGTCGATGTCGTCGCCGCCGACGTTGGCCATCGCCAGCGGGTGCTTGCTGTTGTCGCCGGTGAGCCACCAGTCGACCCAGCGGCTCCACAGGTCGCGCACGCCGAGCGTGGTCGTCCCGGACGACAGGGTGATGGTCTTGGCGGCGCCGTCGAAGCTGATGGCCACACGGGCTCCTTATGCGATGTAGGCGCGATCGGTCTCGGCCGTGAGCGTGATGGAGATCGACTTCGACTGGCCGATCGTGCCGGTCGCCACCACCGGCTTGGCGCTGCCGGCGTTGCCGGCCACCACCGTCACGCCGGCGTCCGTGCCCGGCGTGCGCCCGCCCTGGCTGTTGTTGGAATAGTCGAAAGTGAAGCTGATCGCCCCGCCGCTGATGGTGCCGGTGATCGGGTTGCCGTCCTTGTCGTTCACCGTCACCGCGCCGGCCTCGCCATAATCGTTTCCGGCGCCCGGCAGCGTGGTGAAGTACATGCGGTAGTAGCCGGTGCCGCCGGAGGTGAGCGCGGCGTTGAAGTTCAGGCTGCCGGCCGAGGCGTAGGGGTATTCGCGGCTCGTCGCGGTGTTGTCGTAGAAGACGATGCTGTTGAGGTCGGCCGCGGCGATGCCTTCGACCATGACGCCGGAGCCGCCGCCGTTCGGGTTGGCCGGAGCGTAGAAGCCGCACTTCAACGAGTCGCCGACGAAGTTGAGCAGCAGGTCGGCGGTGGCGCCCGTCACGGTGCCGGCGGTCGAGTCGATGTCGGAGTTCTGCCGCAGCAGGTACTGGATCTTAGTGTAGATCTGCGCCAGGCTGGCCGAAACCGGGGTGGCGCGCTGCAGGGTGAAGCTGGCGCTCGATTCGGTG
>JADLHS010000523.1 GCA_020848635.1 Limisphaerales bacterium | reverse complement strand
GAAGAGCGGGAGAAATATCACCTGCGCCGCGCAAACGGTGAGGACTTAGTTGCGGAGTAAGGCTTTTGAAAATTCCACTCCTCACCCCGGCCATCGTTGGGCGAGGAGAGGGTGAACTGTTCGCGTATTTCGGGTATTTCGCGGTTCAACTCGGCGTCTCCGCGTCTCGGTGGTTCAAAACCCGTGTTCATCCGCGTATAGCGGTGTGGCCGCAACGCGGTTTTACGCCGTGTCCATCCGTGGTTAAAACCCCCCGCGCCATGAAACACCTTGCCGAACATCTCCGGTTCGAGACGCCGCACCGACGGGATTGGTCAGTGCCAGACTTTTGGTTGAAAAGCCGGTTGGATGCGCTACGGTTTTCGCCATGAGCAAGCCACTCCAGGTCAGAGTTGCTTCCGAAACCCTGCTGCGCGTGAGCAACATGTTATGAAAACATCCCGACACTTGTTCCGCCGACATCTCGCTTGTGCCTTGTTATTGGTAATCGCCGCGTCCAGTGCGCTCGGAGCGCCGTATATTTCCGTTGCGGATTACCCTTCGATCAACGAGGCCATAGCGCAGAATCCCGGCCGCCGCCTTTTCGTCCCTGCGGGCCACCACATCCTGACCAACGCCGTTGTGCTGAACGCGGACGACACCGAGTTGGAAGGCCCCGGCGCCCTCGTGCAATCGAATCCGGCGGCAGCGGTCATCGAAGTCCGGGCCCACCGTGTGCGCCTTCGGGACCTGACACTCACCCGGCCGGCCGGCAACGCCGAGACGGAGCGCGATGCGGTGCAGGCGACGGATGCCGATTTTCTCCGGGTTGAAAACCTTCGCATTCACGATAATCATTCCAGCGGCGCCAGTGTCCGGCTGAAGAACTGCCGGTTCGCCCGCGTGGAGCGTTGCATCATCGAGGATTACAAGCGCGTGACGATTGACGACCGCACGGCAAACGCGCTGTACGGCTATGCCTTCCGCTGCCTGGATGGCAATGGCGTTATTATTCAGGGCGGGCGGGGCAACTGGATTCTCGACAACCATATCATTGAACATCGGCTGCTGCCGACGCGCGAAAACAAGGAGCGCCACCAGCTCGGCGACTTGACCGAGGGCCGGCAGCCCACCCAGTTTGGGGAACTGGGTCGCGCGTTGGAAAAGTCACGCTTCGCCCGGAACTGGCATCAAGGCTCTGCTATCGTCGTGACCGGCCCCGAGGAAACCGACTTCACGCGCGTCGCCGGTAATTACCTGGAAAATTGTGCGCAGGGGATTGATCTGCACTGTGACCGTGCGTTAGTGACGCACAATACCGTCAACGGCGGCATGATCGGCATCAAGGCCATGCACGGCAGCCAGCACCTTGTCATCTCGGAGAATCTGCTTAATCGCGTGGACCTTTGGGGCATCATGGTCGGATCGGGCGCCGCATCGCACCACGCCGAGCCCGCTGCGGAGGGCAAGGCGGCGCGGCCCGCCAACACGGACGGTGCCGCGCGGATCGTTGGGAATGTCATCAGCGATTATGGTTACGGCAACGAGTATTGGAACTGGGGCGGCGACACGGGAGTGTCGGGCAGCTTCGCCATCCGGATTGATCGGGGACAGATTGCGTCCAATCCGCCCATCAGCGACGTGCTGGTGCAAGGCAACATCGTAAGCGATCCGGGCAAGGACGGCGTTCTGGTGGATGGCAAACTGACGAATCCCAAACCGCATTATCGTTACGCGTTCTACGTTGAGTTGCCAAAACCTGGAGAGCCCGATGGGCGTTATCCCAAGCGCATCCACGTCCTCGACAACCTCTTTGACCCCGGCATCGACGGCGCGGCGAACGTGCCGCTGCCTTACCAGAAATGAATCGGCAACCACTCATATAAGCTATTTCCGTGTGGGTGGGTCTTGCCTTTTATGGGGGGCGCCGGGGTTTTGCGGGCGTGTTCATCCTACACCCCTGAAGGTCAGGCTTCCTCGCAATGTCAATTCCCGGCGTTATTAACTGGCCGCCTCCTCAAATTGCAGGTACGACTGGAGGGTTGCCATGGTTAAGCCCGAGGAAAATCGGCCCGCCGCTGTTGAATGGCCTGATCATGGCCTACGTGGAATTGCCGCCTTGCGCTTGCAACCCTTCAGGCTAGCCTTTGGGCATGAGTCTGGCCACTAAATTACTGCACACCCGCTATCGCGTGAACGATCTCGAACGGACGGTGAGATTCTACCGTGAAGTCCTCGGACTGGAGGAACTGCGCCGGCACAAGTCACCGCGCGGTTCGGAACTTGCCTTTCTCAAAGCGCCGGCAAGTGAGGAGCTGATCGAGATCTGTCATTTCCCCGGCAGTGATCCGGTGCAGGTCCAGCCGGATCTCACGCATCTGGCGTTCGAGGTGGATAGTCTGGAAGCATTCGCCCGGCACCTCGCGAAACTCGGCCTCAAGTATTCCGACGGGCCGACGACCACCTCCACCGGGACCGTTTTCGCCTTCATTGATGCGCCCGAAGGTTACGAGATTGAATTGATTCAAAAGTCCGGCCCCGGGGCGAATTAGAATTCGGTGGATTGGCACTGAATGATTTTCCGCGCGCGCCAGGTTGAATTCAGTTTCCCGCGCCCGGCCATGGTCATGGGCGTGGTGAACGTTACGCCGGATTCGTTTTCGGATGGGGGCGAGTTCTTTGCGGCAGACATGGCGGTCGCCCACGCGCTCAAACTGGTGGCGCAAGGCGCGGAGGTGCTCGATATCGGGGGCGAATCCACGCGGCCCGGAGCGACCCCGGTGAGCGCGGCGGAGGAACTTCGTCGCGTCCTTCCCGTCATTGCGCAATTGGCGGAACGTACCCAGGTGCCGCTCTCGATTGACACCATGAAACCCGAAGTGGCGCGGGCGGCGCTGGCAGCGGGCGCCAGCATTGTCAACGACGTGGCGGCAAACCG
>JADLHS010000522.1 GCA_020848635.1 Limisphaerales bacterium | reverse complement strand
TGGAAGTGCCAATCTACGAGGCCAGGGATTTTGAGAAGATGGTGCGCGAGACCAAGCCGGATATTGTGATCGTCACCACCAAGGATGCGACGCACAGCCGTTACATCATTCGGGCCATGGAACTGGGCTGCGACGTCATGACGGAGAAGCCGATGACCACGGACGAAAAGCAGTGCCGCGCCATCCTTGATACACAGCGCAGGACCGGACGGAATTGCCGCGTGACGTTTAACTACCGCTACTCACCGCACCGCGCCCAAGTCAAGGATCTGCTCATGAGCGGTGTGATCGGCGACGTATTGTCGGTGGATTTCCACTGGCTGCTCGACACGATCCATGGCGCCAACTATTTCCGTCGCTGGCACAGCAACAAGGTCAACTCCGGCGGCTTGATGGTTCACAAGGCCACGCACCATTTTGACCTGGTCAATTGGTGGCTCTCCGCCGTGCCCGTGACCGTGCAGGCAACGGGCAAACGCGAATTCTATACGCCGCAGATGGCCAAACGCCTCGGCCTTGCGAGCCATCACGAGCGTTGTCACACCTGCCCGGAGAAAAGCAAATGCACGTTTGCCATTGACCTCGTCGCGAGCCAGAGCCTCAAGGAGCTTTACTTCGACAACGAGCAGTACGATGGCTACCTCCGCGACCGCTGTGTGTTCCGTCCCGACATTGACATTGAAGACACCATGAACGTCATGGTCCGCTACAACACTGGTGTCACGCTCAGTTATTCGCTCAACGCCTTCAATGCCTGGGAAGGCTATGCCATTGCTTTCAATGGCACCAAGGGCCGGCTTGAACTCAAGGAGGAGGAAAAGGTTTTCACCAGCAAGGACGGTTCACCGCCGCGCGCGATTAAAGGCGATGGGACATATATCAGGATCTATCCGTTGCGCGCGCCGGCGTACGAGGTCGAAGTCTGGAAGGGCGAAGGCAGTCATGGCGGCGGCGATCGCGTGATGCTGGAAGACTTGTTCCTGCCTGGCAGAAACGCCGACAAGCATCAACGAGCGGCCGATCAACGCAGCGGGGCGCACTCCATCCTGGTCGGCATCGCGGCCAATCAATCGTTTCGCAGCGGCAAGGCTGTTCAGATTGCGGACCTCGTACCACGCCTGGCGATGCCGGACTATCCGGCAATGCCTGGCCACACCGAATCAGTGCCCATGCCCCCAAAGGTCTGAGAGCTCGATTGGAAAGCGGCGGCGGGCCTCCGGGCCGGCCGTATCGAACGGTGGGTTGCCGACTGGAAAGCCCACCCGCATGGAACAAAGCCACGCAAGTTTCACCGAGGCTTTCCCAATCGTATGCTTTCCCCGCCGGACTTGGCAGCCCGACTCTACGTCAGCCACGCCGGCTGACGCCACAGTCATGCGGACGGCGAGGTGGTTTGCGGTAATCCCCGTCTGCCGCGCCGAAGTTCATTTCCCAAGCGGGATTGCCCGATAATTGAACCGATCATTCGGTGCCGCATCGCCGTTGAGCGTGAAGTCCATCCAATCGGCGTGCTCAAGACAATTGTCCGCCCACTTGAAATCGAGCGCGGCCGGCGGCGCTTTCAAGCCCAGCGCCTTCCACGGAATCACCAGTTCCAGTTCGTCGCCTTGCACGCGCCATTTCACATTACCCTTCGCGGACCAGCTGAGGTTGCCGCCGACATTTCGCTCCAGCGTTCCGGCCCCGGCGCGGTTGATCGCGAAATCGTAGCCGAGCCAACCGGTCTTCACGTTGGCATCCGCATCGAGGAAGAGAACCATCCAATTCGTTCCGGCGGGCGGCGTGATCGGCTCACGCGTGCGCACATAGAACGAAGCCGCAGTTTTGCTCCAACTCGCCTTGGCGGCAGCTATGTCATTCCGGCCCGTGTCATTCCGGTACGTGACGTTGGTGGCCCAGCCGCGATGCTCGCGGCGGACCTGATCGCCGATGGTATCACGAAACTCGGGCAGCACCTCGCGCCAGTCGTCGAAAAGGCCATCAATCTGTATGGGACGCGAGGCGAGCGTGGGCAGAGGGCGTGCGCCCTTGTAGCGGCGAATGTTGCTCACGAACTGGTAATAATAGTCGTCGCCGTGACCGCCCCGCATGGGTTCGATGTCACGGCTGTGCTCGTGGTCAAACTGATCCACGAACATCACCGGCAACTTGATGCCATTGAACTCGGCAAAGCGGCCCGCAATCCATTCGTTCCAACCGGTGACAAAAATGAAGCGCGGGTCTTCCTTGAGCGCGCGCGCCCATTGATCGGTGACGTTTAATCCGTAACGCACGGCATCGGGTCGCGTGTCCGTCGCACCGTGATGGAAGCTGCGACCTTGCGCGTCCGGCTCGCTCATCGAACCCAGCCGCCCTTTGACCGCATTTTGCGCGACGCCGACGGATATCTGTTCCTTTTCCCCGGCAGAATTGGTGAAGACATGCTGGGGCGAAATCTCAAGCCAACTCCACATGTCCGGCTTCGTCGGCCCTTGGAAATAATCTGGTTGCGGCTTGCGGAAGGTGAAGAACTCAAGGAGCTGCTGCGTGTCGCCATCGGCAAACCCGAGTCGAAGCGTGCGGTCACCCGCGACCGCGTTGCCGTCCATGAAGGCCTCACCGCGGGCAAATTTATCCTCGGTGTGGCTCCACCAGCCAACGCGACCGCCCGGCTCCGAAGCTTCCAGATAGTAACTGCCCGGCGGCAATGGTTGCTTCAGTTTCAGTTGGAGCCATGCATTGTCGCCGATTTCGTGGAAACGTTCAGCGGCAATGCGTTCACCGCCGGGCCCGCCACGCAGCAACGTCAACGTTACCGCGCTCCCGGGAGTGGTATAAGTTGGACACCGCACACTGACGGCGCCAATGGCACGCTCCGACTTGAACGATTGACCAAGCGTGTGGTCGGCCTGCAACTCCGCCGGCGTGTTTTGTTGTTTATTCTCCTCGCGGTCGAGCAAAAGCTCGGGATCGGCGAGAATCAGTGGTTTGCCTTCCCACTGAAACCAGAGTTCGGACGCCAGCCCGGGCGCGTAAAGTTCGCGCCACAGTTCGCGGGTGACTTTGGCCGGATCCCAAAACGGCGTCAGAAAGGCAACCTGCGGGGTGCGATTACCGAGCCGCCGCATTTCCGACCAGACGCGGAGCAACGCCCGGTAATAATCGCGGTAGGTGATCTGGTTCGTCACATCAAAAATCACCACATCCACCCCGGCATCGCTGAGCATTTGCGCATGCTTTCGCAGGACGCCATCGTCGTCGGTCAGATAATAACCGAAGAGGGACTCGCCCCAATGATGCGGCACATGCAACGGTCCCCAGCGCGGACTGTCCGGCTTTTGCATCGCGGCGGGATCGGCGGCAAGAATCTTCGTGACGTCAAATGGTCCCCCCTGAACGTGCGCGCCGTGCCAAAGGAAGTAGAAAATCCCCACCGTGCGACCGGCTCGTGGCGCGGGCACTTCGGGAAAGTTCGGAACCTCGCGCCCGAGCGCGTCGGTCGCGACCCACGTGT
>JADLHS010000521.1 GCA_020848635.1 Limisphaerales bacterium | reverse complement strand
TCGTGGCGAGATCAGTCAGCGCCTTTCGTGCAATGGCAAACACTTCGTCCTGCGTCCGGCGTGTGATGGCTTGATTCAGGTTACGTGCGTCGTTGGCCAGCGATTCCTGTCGCTTGGCGCTCAAGGCATCAGCGGCCTTGCGGGCTTCGTCGAGCAATCGTTGGCGTTCGGCTTTTGCTTCGTCCGTTGCCTTGGTCAAAAGCGCCGCCCGTTGCTGGTCGAATTCCTCGTTCTTGTGCTGGAACTCGTCGCGTTCCTTTTGGGCTTCGGCTTTTTTGGCGTCGGCGTCGGCGAGTTCCTTGGCGATCCGCTTCTCCCGCGTATCAATGGCATTGAGGATGGGCTTGTAAAGAAAGCGCTTCATCAGCCACACGAGGATGAGGAAGTTGAGCGCCTGCGCGCCGACGGTGAACCAGTCAATCAACATAGGTTCACTTTCCCGCTGCTCCGGTAGCCGCGGTAGCCGCAGCGATGACGTGATTCCAGAACGGGTTGGCGAAGATGAGGATCATCGAGACCACGAAGCAATAGATGGCCGTGGACTCGATCATCGCCAGACCGACGAAGAGGGTTCGCGTGATGGTGGCGGAGGCGTCGGGTTGCTGCGCCAGCGAAGTCAGCGCGGAGGCGACCGCCTTTCCTTCGCCCAGCGCTGGCGCAATGCAGCCCACGCTGGTCGCGAAGCCGGCGGTGACGATTGAGGCAACGGCGATGAGAGTCATGCTATCCATAGAATGTCCTTTGGTTGTTTCGTTGTGGTGGTTTCAAGTTGTGGGCGCTGGTTCGGGTTTGGGTTTGCGCGTGCGCGTGGCGGCCGCAATGTAAACCGCGGCCAGGATGCTGAAGATGTAGGCTTGCACCATGCCGGTTAGGAGGCCGAGCGCCGTCATGACGATCGGAAAAATGAAGGGCGTGATGGTCAACAGAATCGCAATGATCATCGCCCCGCTCATCATGTTGCCGAACAGGCGGACGGCCAAGGCCAGCGTGCGGGAGATTTCGCTGATGATGTTAAACGGCAGCATGATCACCGTCGGCTCGATGTAGGACTTGAGGTAGCCGCCCACTCCCTGGTCCTCAATGCCGAAAAGCGGGACGGCCACAAACACGCACAGCGCGAGCGCTGCCGTGGTCGAGAGCGAGCCGGTCGGCGGTTCGTAACCGGGAATGACGGTGCAAAGGCTGGCCACGGCGACGAACAGAAAGAGCGTGCCCAGAAAGCCGATATACTTCTTCGGGTTCTGGAGGCCGACTTCTTCGATTTGTTTCGCGATGCCGGTGACGACGATTTCCAAAAGGTTCTGCCAGCGGGAACGTTTATGTTCCGTGGTCAGTTTGCGCGTGATGAGCTTTGCACCGACGGCCAGCACGAGCATCAGTCCCCAGGTAAATACAATCGTGGCGTTGAGTTTGAAAAACCCGTGTTGCCAGAAAATCATCTCGTCGGGACTAAGGCGCATGGCTGGCCTCCTTCGCCGTGGAGTTCGGGTGTTCGACCAGCGTGCGCGTGAACCGCATCACGACGAATCGTGCGATGACAAATCCGAGCAGACACACGAGCATCCGATCCCAATGCCCGCGCCCAACGAAGTAAAATCCAGCCAGAACAATACTCATCCGCAGTAGCGTGCTGCCGAGAAACCAGAGCGCGGGTCGTGGGGACGACACGCCCTTGCGCACCGTCCACCAGAGCCCGCCGAAGAAAATCGCGCCGAGCACAAGACCCGTCACGCCCGCCACGACCAGCATCAGAGTTTCATTCATGGTCATCCTCCGGTTCGTCTCGCATCGCCTTTTCTTCCTTGGCCACCCAAAACCATGCGTTCAAACAGCCGATCGCCAGGCCGCCGACCAGCAAAGCCAGCGTCCAGGAACGGCCTCCTGGATGGTGTTTGTCCAACCAGATTCCGAGCGCCGCGCCCAGCAGCGTCGGCACAACCACCGACCAGCCGATCAGTCCCATCATGCCCAGGCCGAACCAGACGCCCTGCGTCGAGCGTCGTGCCTTGAGCTTGCGCGCCGCCTTCGTGCCGACTTGTTCGGCGAGGGTCGGCCCGCTGCGCAAAGAGTTTTTCGGCTCGTCACTCATGTTGAAAATTTGCAAAACGACGCAGAAAACCGGTTTCTAATTTCGCCATGACCGTGCGCACGCTTTGCTCATGTTCGTCCAGGGTCAGGAATTGCCGCTTCACCGCATCGCGCAATTGTCCGAGGTTCGTTCCGCCCAATGCACGCCGCACGGAAACGAGCACGTCCGGCCCGGTCTTGACCAGCATTCCTTCATCCACTGCTACGAAAACCTCCCCATCCGCCTCGGTTTCGTAAGTGAGTATCCCGGGCGCGAGCGCCGCAACACAATCAAGCCGGTGCGGCAGAAGTCCGAACGATCCCTCGCGCGTCTCGGCAACGATGCGCGACACATCGCTTTTCTCGGCGAAAATCTGAAATGGCAGTAGAACCTTAAGATTCATGCGCATCGGCAGCCGGTTCGGGCTGCGGTTGAGGTGTAGCGGCTGGCTTTGGCGGCGTTTCGGATTTGTTTTCGGGTTTGGAATTGGCGGCAGACTCTTGTTTCGTTGCCGGTTTGTCGGATGGAGTCTTTTTCTTCGCTTCCCCAATCGGCCCGATCATGTAGAGCGCGCTCTCCGGGTAATCCTTGAATTCGTCGTGCAGGATACGCTCGCAGCCATCCAATGAGTCCTTCAGACTAACAAGCTTTCCCTTGAGTCCTGTGAATTGCTCGGTCGTGAAAAAGGGCTGCGTGAGAAATCTCTCTAACCGGCGTGCGCGGGCGACGACGTTGCGATCCTCCGGCGACAACTGCTCCAGGCCGAGCATCGCGATAATGTCCTTCAGCTCGGAGTATTGCGCGAGCGTCCGCCGAATCTCCTGCGCCAGGGCGTAATGCCTTTCGCCGACGATACCCGGCGTCGCCATCTTGGAACTGGATTGGAGTGGATCAATGGCGGGATAAAGACCTTCGCTCGCCCGCTTGCGCGAGAGCACGATGGACGCGGAAAGATGCGAGAACGTATGCACCGCCGCCGGATCGGTGAAATCATCCGCCGGCACATACACTGCCTGGATCGAAGTGATCGCGCCGGTGTCCGTATTAGCGATGCGCTCCTCCAACCCGGACAACTCCGTGCCCATCGTGGGTTGATAGCCCAGACGCGACGGCATCTGCCCCATCAAGCCGGATACCTCCATGCCCGCCTGGATGAAGCGAAAAATGTTATCAATGAGCAGCAGCACATCGCGGTGCTCGTCGTCCCGGAAATACTCGGCCATCGTCAGCGCGGCGTGCCCCACGCGGAAGCGGCTGCCCGGCGGCTCGTTCATCTGGCCGAAGATCATCACCATGTTCGGCAATACGCCGGCTTCCTTCATGTCACGGTAAAGCTCCTCACCTTCGCGACACCGTTCGCCGATGCCGCAAAAGATGCTCACACCTGCGTGATGTCCGATCATGTTGTGAATCATTTCGGTGAGCAGGACGGTCTTGCCCACGCCCGCCCCGCCGAAAAGTCCTGCCTTGCCGCCGCGCTCCAGCGGCACGAGCACATCAATCACTTTGATGCCTGTTTCAAAAATCTCCGACTTGGTGGAACGGCGGGCCAGTGGAGGCGGCGCTCGATGCACGGAACGCCATTGGACATCGGCCAGCGCGGGCTCGCGATCGATGGCGTTGCCAAACACATCGAACATCCGCGAGAGAATCGCTTTGCCGACCGGGGCTCTTAACGGTCCGCCCGTGTCGTCCACCGCCATGCCGCGAGCAAGACCTTGCGTAGGCGTCAACGCAATCCCGCGCACATGTCGCGCATCCCGCTGCGCCAGCACTTCGATGACGATCTGTTTATCCGCTCCCGCGTGAAGCACCGAGTAGATCGGCGGCAAATGCTGATCGAAACGCACATCCACCACGCTGCCGCGCACCGAGACGACCGTGCCGGGATTCGCTGGAGTGGTTGGATCGTTCATCGCTCGTTCAGGCGGCGGCACGGGCAAAATGTCCAGCCAGCGCTTGCGGATCGGTTTTGGTGAGGTTCGAGGCCAGTGACTGAACAATCTTGGCCCGGGCTTTGGGGTCGAGCACCTCCAGCAGTTGCTTGTGAATCGCCCCGCTCACCGCCAGCGAACAACGGGTCACGTCGTTGTCTGCCAAGAGTGCGTTGATTCTCCCGGCCAACTGTCCGATCAGGCGTCGGCTTTGCTCGGCTTCCGAGTTGAGGCTTTCGCCTGCTGAGAGATCACCGGAGATGTTTGCACCGCCGCTGCCTCTGGGGAAGCGACCAGCTTGGTCAGTCACCTGGTCGGAAAGTTTCTGGTGGGCGCTCTCTGGTTTCAATTCTTCGATCAGTTCCAGATGCGGTTGCCGGTCGGCCACGTTCTGTGTTTCGCGATAGGCTCGGAGCAGCCCGAGGTCAGCGACAATGATGAGTGTTTTGTTCATGATAATTTGGGACTCGTGTTTAGATTGGTTTTGTCGTCATGGGCGGGCCGCGTCGTTTGTTTTCATCGCGGCGTTGACCATGATCATCTCGCTGATGTTTTCGAGCGTCAGCAGTCCGACCATGCGTCCACCTGCCAAGACTGGGATCGTGGCACATTGCCGCGCGTGCATCGCCTCGACCGCGCCTTTCAGCGGGGCCGCTTCGTCCACCGTCTCGCAATCGCGGCACATCGCCTCGGTAACGACCGCCTCGCGCCGGCCTTCCGAAAGTGCTTTTACCAGATCGTTGCGGCGGAGGATGCCCACGGGTTGATCGTTTTCGAGCACCGGGAAATCCTGCTGGGAACCGGCCAGCAATTCTTGCACGGCCTTGGCCAGCGGGTCTTGCGTCGCCAAGGTGCGAAAGCGCGTCATCATGGCGTCGCGCACGCGCAAGCCTTCGAGTGCCGACTGCATTTCCACCGAGCCTGCCTCCGCCTGCGCACCGAGATAGACGAAGATGCCAATGAAGATCAGGAACGGGTTGTAGAGAAATCCGACGATGACGAAAAGAATGGCCATGCCTTGACCGACATTGGCGGCGATGGCTGTGGCGCGGCGGCGGCCCAGCCGCGTGGACAGCAACGCCCGCAAAATGCGACCGCCGTCCATCGGGAACGCTGGCAGTAGATTGAAGGCAACGAGAAAAATGTTCAGCACCATCAACCGCTGCCAGAAAGAGCCGCTCGTGACGGTGATTTCTTCCGGCGGCGTGAAGCCGCCTGTAACCGCCAACCCAACGAACAACACGGCCGCGATGGCTACGTTCACCGCCGGCCCCGCCACTGCCACCCAGAATTCCTGCATCGGTTTCTCCGGCATTTTCTCCAGGCGTGCAATGCCGCCGATGGGCAGCAGAGTGATGTCGCGCGTTTTGATGCCGTAGCGCCGCGCCATCAAAGCGTGTCCCAGTTCATGCAGGACCACGCAGCCAAACAACGCGACGATGAAAGCGACGCCCTGTAACGTGGCTGCAACATTCTGCGTCGCGCGCCAGCAAGTGAACCCCAGGAAGGCGAGCAGCAGCAGAAACGTGAAGTGCAGATAAACGTCAATGCCGAGCAGTTTGCCGAGTTTGATGGACCATTTCATCGGAGCCTATCGGTCGTTCAGCCGACTGAGGGTGTGATCAAGCGAATGCTTTAACTTTTCAGCCGCACCCGCGATGGCTTCGTCAAGGCTGTCTGCTTCATCGGTGACCGCAATCGGCTGGTGACCTTCAAGGCGCGCTTCCATCATGCAACGTTTGTCACGGCCTCCGGTTTTTTTGCCGTTCTCGTCGCTGAGGTGGACTTCCACGCGGGTAACATGTTCCGCCAAGTGGCCGAGCGCGCTGGTGACGGTGGCTTCGGCTTGCTCCACCAGAGCTTCGCGTCCGGTGATGTGGTTGTCGGTGTTGATTTGAATTTTCATGGTTTTCTTCTCGTAGACGTGCCGAGGCGTTTCGGTGGGTGGGGATTGTAAGGCCCCGGCGAGGGCTTCGGCGGACCCGGTCGGCGGCCCGGCGCTTTTGGCCGTTTAGGTTTGGATTTGGTTGGCATAAATTCTTGGCGACCGACGTTTCTCCACAGCAACAAACAAATGCGACCGGGTGCCGCGCCGCAAAACTTGCCGCGCGTGCGCCCCGGTCGTTACCTGAAAGCTGGAGTTACTTGGGTGAATGGACCAGTTCGGCGCGCTGCTCGCTCTCGATCCAATAACCTTCAAGCTGGTAGTGCCCACACAGCCCCGCCTCGTAATCCCGTGTGATGAGCGCCTCCGCCGAGTATTCCGGCGACTGCTTGATGGCTTCGCGGGAAAGATTGACGAAAACTTTCGATTCGCTCCAACTCACGCGCTCAATCCATTGCGGAGAAACGAGCACCTTTTTCCCCGGCCACCAATTGCGCGTCGCTACCACCAGGTAACGAATCGCCCATGTCTCGTCATCAATGACAAAATCCTCGACGTGGCCAATTTCGCCGTCCAAGGCCTGGATTTCGTAACCACTCACCGCATCTGTGCTGCGGAGATGAGGATCCCACGCTTTCTCACCTTGCGCGGAGGTTTTCCAGGATTTCCGGTCGCGGGCGATGTAGGGATAAGTGCCCCACATGTAGGGGCCGTTCCAATACATCGGCCACCCATAATATCCGTAATAGGCCTCCTCGAATTGGCGGGATACGGGCTTGTCGCTGTTCAACGAGGGACTGTCCTCAATCTGCTTTTTCGTCAAGTCCACGGCGATGTGCTGCTCGGCTTTGATCGCGGCGACCAGCGCATACGGGGAAATCAGCACCTGCCGGCCCGTCAGCCAGCCTCCCGTGTGGGCGACCAGATAGCGAATCGTCCAATACCGGTCATCGAAGTAGAATTCTTTCACTTCCCCGAATTCCCCGTCGAGGCTGTCCATTTTGTAACCCTTCAGGGTTTTGGCTTTGTTTAACATGATAGTGCTTTCGTTTTTACGTTTCGTTTTCGTTCGCTGCTGGCAACGGCGCTGACCGCGCCTTTAGAAAAAGCGATTGCGCCGCGATTTGCGCGGGGCCAACACCCCAATCTACGCCTGTTGCTGCGGCGACACTATGGGGTGAAACCCCCACTCTATTCGTCAGGCGCAAACCTCCTATCCGCCACAAATCATACCGCCTCGTTATTTCACCAGCGTCTTGCGGATCAATTGCAGCTCTCGCCTGCGTTTCACGGTAGGTTCCGGGTAGGCCATTTTGAGACCTTTGAACACGTCGAGGAGAATCTCGGAAATGATCAGCCGGGCATTCTTTTTGTCATCGGCGGGAACGACGTGCCAGGGTGCGTCGTTCGTGCTCGTGGCACTCAGGCACGCCTCATACGCCTTCATGTAGTCTGGCCACAATTTTCGCTCCTCGATGTCCGTAATGCCGAGTTTCCAATTCTTGTCCGGGTCATCAATGCGCTTCAGGAAACGCTTGCGCTGTTCGTCTTTGGACTGGTGTAGGAAAATTTTGATGACCCGCGTCCCGTTGCGATGAAGATGCTCTTCCAGGTCCACGATGGAACGATACCGCCCCTTCCAAATGGCCTTCTCATCAAGCAACGCTTCCGGCAGCCCCTGGCCGGCAAGAATCTCCGGATGCACGCGCACGATCAGCACTTCCTCATAATACGAGCGATTG
Organism: Limisphaerales bacterium; assembly: GCA_020848635.1. Taxonomy (GTDB): domain Bacteria; phylum Verrucomicrobiota; class Verrucomicrobiia; order Limisphaerales; family JADLHS01; genus JADLHS01. The sequence goes on along the minus strand of JADLHS010000521.1, from coordinate 6,184 downwards.
AAAACACCGATTCGCCCGCGTTCCGGCAGCCGGCAGGTCGCGCGCCAGAGAAAATCGTGCTCCAGGTCCTCGGCACTCGGCTGTTTGAAACTGAAGACCTGGCAACCTTGCGGATTGACCCGCGACATGACGTGCCGGATGGCTCCGTCTTTGCCCGCAGCGTCCATCCCCTGCAATATCAGCAGCACGGCATAGCGGTTGTCCACGGCGAAGTTGTGCAGCCGGCGCAAATACACGTTGGTGGATACAGTGCCTTGCTTCATCACTGCGAGCAAATGCTCGGCCTGCGTTTCGATTAGCACGCGCTTGCGGATGGAATCAAACGCCTTGTCCTTGGCGGCGGAAACCCAGCGGTCCCGGGACGGTCCGACTTTGAGTTTGATGATTTCGTCCATGATGTGCTGCCAGTTGCGCTGGCTCACCATCGGATCGCTGTGCTTCAGATAAACGCGGGCGAGGCCGAGATTCATCGCGGGCTGTTTGCCGGCTTCATTCATCGCCAGCAACAGGCGCGCGGCGACGGCCTTGTCTTTGGTCTTGAGGCTGGTGAAGGTTTTGGTCGTGTCGTCGAAGGCGTAATAGACGCTTTTGCGACGGAGGAACAGGCGGTAACGGTTTTTCATGGCTCGTATTTGTCGAGCCTACCTTGAACTTGGATTCCACAGTTAACCCCATGTGGCCCAGAGCGGGCACAAGGTGAAACAATCTGACACAGCGCCAGAGTTGTTAGCCAAACTGTTAGCCATCGGCTTTCCCAGCGACCTAATCCTCTACTGCACACGCAGTTAAGAATGGAGGCGAGGGTCGGAATCGCCGACCTTCGCCCTTTTTTGAGGTCATTTTTTGCATTTTCGTGTGGAAAAGGTATGAATCGGCATCTTTAGGCATGTATGGGTTTGATCCGGTTTGGTATAGGTTTCGGTAGGGTCCACCATCTTTCACAGCGCAATCGAGCAGGGATCGAGTTTCTATTCTCATCAACAGGTAATAGCTACGAACCAAGGAAATTTGTTCCGAGAATTCTTGGGCATGGGCAGCGCGGACAGACTGAGCCTCGTTTGAAACGTTCATTTCCTTACCTGCCGGCGCGGCTGTGTACCAGTTTGGCCTGACCGAAACGGCGGAGAGGAAACTGAAAGAGTGGGATTTGAAGCCTTGAGGCACAGGGCCGATCGGGTATGGCCGGTTCGAGTTTTAGGACGTTACGCCAACAGCCACAAAGTCCAGTGTTTAATCCGTCGTGCTCGTAAATGTGGAGTCCCAATTACCTTGGTTGAACGTATGCCCCCTCAAAGATTGTTGACCAACCACGGGTCCGGCTAAGAATCATAGGTTTCACATCCCCGAGGCGGGCACCACTTCCAATTTTTTGGTTGATAAACGTTTGGTACCCGCACTTTGTGATAACAAACAGTCGAACTGGCAGCAATTGGCCCAAATCCCGGCAGTAGGCATAATGGGGATTCAGACGCAGCGCTTGGTCGAAAGTTGCGGCGAAGGATTCTGGCAGCTTTCCTTCGGCATAAAGGGTGTAGCGATATCCCTGCGTGTCATTGTCCGGCGCAAGCAGGGCAAAGCTAAGCCTTGTGTCCATCGCCACCAGCACTTCCTGAAGCGCTTGTGCAACGAAAGCCTCCGAAAGTTTTTCGCCGAACAGGTCAGAAACATTGCCGCTTCTGCCAAGAAATCGCAGCGATGGCGTCCTTCCGATGAAGTCGGTCACCTGGACACAATCGCGTAGACGATAACGCCAGAGCCCTCCGCTCGTGGTAACAATGACTTCATACTTTTGTCCCAACTCCAATTCGTGGACGCGGCGGATCTTTCCAGCCTCATCTTCGAACTCAAAGAAATGTGACCGCACAGCTATGGGGTGCTGGCCGACGAATGGGATGGTCACACACGCTTCCGTAGCCAATAAACCTTTGGGCTGCACAGTTGTGTTGGGGAAAAGTTCTTTCAAGGAGTTCGCGGCAACTGTAGCAGCCCCGTCGCCCCAGCAACTGAGCAACTTCAAGTGCGGCCAGATCGTTTCCGGCTTTTGCAGATCGATCCTTCCCAATTCCTCCGCCCGGTGCGGCAACGGAGGCAATTCCAGACAATCGCGAACAACAGGTGGGAGTCTGTCCGCGTGCTTGCATCCACCGCTCCGAATGTCTGCCTGGAGATCCCGCCAATAGCCGGGAAGCGAATCCAACAATAGCGTCAGGAATGATGGATGCCACACGGAGATGAGGCGCATCTCGCGCTGTCGCAACAGGCAAAGCAAGGTGACGTACCGAAATACTTCCAAGTCTTGAATGCTGCGTGATTCATCGGGCACGGCCATGACGGCCCGCGCGAGTCGTTGGCGTGATCCGCCAAGATACGCGGTGTCGGTGTCGAAACCGATAGGGACCGCCGAGGCTTGTGCTTTGGCGTTGCTTACTACCGGGGTTACGGACCAATACGCCGGCCCGGCGGCAATGCCGGGAGAGTGCCGCAACAAATCCACCAGCCACTGATCGATCGCGGCATTAAACTCCTGTAGCAACCCGGCCGTGAATGGAATCAATTTGCGGCCGCCGGAAGAGCCGCTCGTGGGAACAAGCCGGGTCACGGAATCGCGGGTCAAAACATTCGATTCACCCCGACAGATGCGTTCAATCCATGGCTTCAAGCTTTCGTAATCCATCAGCGGTACTCGATGTGCAAATTCATCGTAGGTGCGGATGGAGGCGAATTTGTGCACCTCACCGAACGCCGTGTGCCGATTGGGGTCGAGGTAAGCACGCAATCGCTGCTGTTGCGCGCGTTCTGGGTCTTGAAGCGCACGACGAAACTGGAAATAGGAAGGCAGGTTCGCCGCGCTCCAAAGGAAATTAGCGATGATCGCAGACAGATTCACAAGTTAGTGGCGTGGACATGCGACGACCGGCAGCCGTTAGGTTGTCCACGCAAAGTTCGGTCAGACATACCAGTTCCTCGCCGTGGGCATGACCAGGATTGTGAGCCAGAAAAAACGCGACGTGCGGATCGACGGTTCGTCCGACGGGCACATGCTTTAATGGCCCTTGCAACCGCTGTGGTTGGTGAAAACGTACGATTCCGGTCGTGGCATCGTATTGGTCACCGAAACGCTCGGTTGCGAGGTGATCGCGCAATCGCTCAAAGGTGGTTGGGGTCACCGCGTCCATACGTGGGAAAAACTCCCGCCAGAATACGGGCAAAAAGCGGTAAGTGCGAAAGCCCGAAGTGAGAAGTAGCCAATAGTATTTGCCGCGGGGATAACGCTCGCGCAGTTGATTCACGGCTGTGATCCAACCGCGGGCCAATGCCGAACTGCCCCAGGCTTCAGGCGCAACGATGGTGTCACCGGAATACACCACGCTCACCGGCTCGTGTTCAAATGAAGTTTCGTAGACCAGCAGCGTTGAGAAGCCCACCAACTGGCCGGCTCGCCGGAGGAGAATCACCCAGTTTTTTTCCGCGAGGTCGCGTGTGAACTGTATCGCGGTAACGCCCTCGAAATGGTGTGCGAGCAGGTGAAACATTTCCTCGATCTGGGGTGCCGTCAGATCCTCCCTCGCGACAATGGTGAATGAATTGAGAGCCTTGGTATTCACAGCAAAGCCACCTCCAGTCCGAGACACCGCCCATCCAGATCGTCCAGTGAAGCCCCAAGGTCAGGCCAGCGAACCAGGTAAATGCGGCTTAGGTATTCGCGGCTGCGGAACTTGTTCCGTAACAGGGCAAGGCGTGGATCATTAGCGGAAAAGCCCAAGGTGAGAAATTCAATTCCCTTGTCCGCGACGGCTTCCCTTGCTTTTAGGATCAATGTCGTGAGCGCTTCTGGTTCTTTTGGATCAACTGCAAGATGGGAAACGAAAGCTTGTGCCAATGTTGCTCCAATCGGAGGCAGCCCTGGCGTGCCCAGTAGCCGCGCAAAGCAATTCAACGCTGGTCGGGCCAATGCCAGCCACGGCGAGTAACCTCGAATGACGGTCTGCTTGAAGGCGCGCTGATCCCAAACTGCGGCGACAGCGGCAATGCGTCCATCCACACGCTCACATCGAAACTGCTCCGCGTTCAACCCAAGCTTGGAAAGGGCAACCAATTCTCGCGCTGTCCAGCACTCGGCGAACTGATGATGCCGGTCTTGTTCCTCGAGGAACTTTAGCATTTCTGAAGAATCGGCAGTTTCAGCTTCGCGCGCTTTCCGCGTCTGAGCCTGCTGTTTCACCGGTAGCAACAGCGTCAAGAATTCGCTGGCAAATTCGTAGGCGGGCATGCCGGGTAATCCTCGCTCCAAAAACTTGCGCGCGGGCAGGTTGTCAGCGGCAATGCTGGTGAAATAATAATCAGCCGGATTGTCCGCCTGAAGCTCCCGAAAGAATTCATAACCCCGTCGTAAAATGTCGAAGCGTCCAGCAACCCGGGCATCAAGTCGCAGCCCACCGAGATAGCCCACGCGGCAGGCCCTTCCATTTACGACGCGCTGCCGGAGGGAACAATTCCCCACACAAACTGCGCGGCCGCGTTCCCGGGCAATGATAGTTTGCTTCTCGGTTTGCGGTAAATCGGCATCGGCGAAATAGTCTGGTTCGCGTTCGAAGGTGAGGGCAATCCGGCCGGGCATCGGATTTTCGCGGAGCAGCCGGCGGATATCCGGATCATCAGCCGGAGTCGCGAGGGCAAACTCGACGCGAGTTGAACGAGCGGCCGTCAGTTTGCGGTCAAGAGTTGGCCCTGCCATGTTTCGTCTCCCAGTGGATAGTGATCCCTCAGACTCACATCATTGCGATGGAGCGCGTTGATTAAATAGAAGTTTCGCCACATGAACCAATTGCTCCGGTTTACGCCCGCAAAGCCACGTTGGACAATGCTGGGCCAGGAATAAAAATCGCGCCGAGCGGCGAGACAATTTTGCTGCAACAATTCCGGGGTCATGCCGCGCGGCTGAAAGGGAATCCGGTTGTAGCTGTAACGATCATCCAGCCACCAATTCTCGTAAAGCAACCGGCCTTCGTCCTGCAGCCGCTTATAGAGCGGCGTCCCCGGAAACGGCGTGAGGTGGTTGAAGGCCGCGATATAGAGTGAGTGTTCCCGGGCAAAGGCAACGGTCTCGGCGAAACTTTCCGGGGTATCGCGGTCGTAGCCGAAAATAAAAGTGCCATAGACCCGGACCCGATGTTTCCGCAGATTCGCTAGCGCTTTCTCAAACCCGCCTCGCATCGTGTTGAACGCCTTGTTCATGTCCTTGAGATTCGCCGGATTCAAACTCTCGAAGCCGATCAAGACGCCCTGACAACCACTACGGACGAGCAATTCCAAAAACTCGTCATCGTGGGCCGCATTGATGCTCGACTGGCTCACCCAGCGAATCTTCAATGGAATCAGGGCGCGAAAGAACTCCTTCGCCTGTTCAAGGTTCGACGTGATGTTGTCGTCCACGAAAAAGAACAACTTTCGCTCCCGCGTGAGCGGTTTGATCTCTTCAATGATGTCGTCCACGGGCCGGCGGGTTTGCGTGGAGTTAAACACCGTTTGCACCGCGCAGAAATCACATTTGAAATGGCAGCCCCGTCCCGCTTCGATCAATCCGATGGGCAGATAACGCTTCCCACGAAAAATGGAACGATCCGGCTTTAATCCTGCCAGCGTCGGGCGAGCGGCCTGACGGTAGAACTTTTCCAACCGACCGTGGCGCGCATCGTCAATGACTTGAGCCCAGAGTTGTTCCGCTTCTCCACACACGACCGCTTCGGCATACCGCGCCACTTCCTCCGGGCAAAGCGTGGCGTGAAAGCCACCCATGACGACTGGCACGTGACGTTTGCGATATTCGGAAGCGATCTGATAAGCGCGCTTTGCCGTATAGGTTTCAACACTGATTGCGACGAGATCTGCTGGCTCATCGAATGGGATTGTCTCCATGCGATCGTCATAAAAGCGGACCTCTACATCCTTGGGCGTCAGTCCGGCCAACGTGGCAGCGGGCAATGATTCCATCTGCCAGGTGCGGATGTATTTTTGTCCCGGCTTTCGACCGATGCAGGGATGAATAATCGTCAGCTTCATCACTGACTCAATGAGGCCGCGAGATTGGCTGACTTTATCGGCGGAGTTGTCTGATGTGATTGCGAACGCCCAATGATCCAGTCGCAGTTATAAAACCGGCTCAAGTTGTGCGCATAAAACCGGT
>JADLHS010000520.1 GCA_020848635.1 Limisphaerales bacterium | reverse complement strand
GCCTTGAAAATATCCGCGATCATATCCTTGACGCTCGTGTTCGAGACGCCCGCCCCGCTGTCGGTTTGCAGACCGGCGGTAAAAAAGTATTTCATTTCGAAGATGCCCTGGGGCGTCTCCATGTATTTCCCGGAAACCGCGCGGCTCACGGTCGTTTCATGCACCCCCACGACCTCCGCCACCTGGACCATTGTCAGCGGGCGCAAATGCGCCACGCCCTTGTCCATGAACTCACGCTGCCGCTTGACGATCTCCTTGGCGATGTTGCCAATGGTGCTTTGCCGCTGGTGCAGACTCTTGATGAGGAATTTGCCAGCGCGGATCTTTTCGCGGATGTAATTCTTCACCTCCGCCGTGTTCTCACCCTGCGTCATCAGGTCCTTATAGACGTTGCTGATGCGCAGGTGGGGGATGTGCTCGTTGTTGGTCGTGACCGTAAAATCGTCCCCGCTCCGCTTCACAAATACTTCGGGCAGGACAAACTGGTCGAGATTGGTGAGATAGGCCCGCCCTGGTCGCGGCTCCAGTTGCGCAATTCGCTCCAGCGCATCCTGGACATCCTCAATGGTCGCGCCCGTGCCGCGGGCAATCTCGGGAATGCGCCGCTTGCCGAGGGCTTCCATGTGATCGCGCACGATTTGATATTCGAGCGTTTCCGGCTGGCCCTTGCGTTCGAGCTGGAGCATCAGGCACTCGCGCAAATCCCGCGCGCCCACGCCCGGCGGATCAAACGTCTGAATCACCTTGAGCACTTCGAGAATAGTTTCGCCGGGCAGATTGCCGAGCGTCGCGATTTCGTCCACCGCGGCCTTGAGATAGCCGTAGTCGTCAATGTTGCCGATGATCAACTCCGTCACGGGGCGTTGCGCTTCGGGCACACCCGAATCCCGCACCTGCTCGAGGAGCGCCTCCGCGAGCGACGTTCCGGCCACGAGCGAGTCGAACATGAACTGCCGTTTTTCCTCCTCCTCGGCGGAGGCGCGGGTGGGCAGATTGGTCTGCGCGAAATGGTCCCGCCACTCCTGATCCAACTGCACCAGCTTCTCAAATTCCACCTGAAAATCATCCACTGGGGCCCCCTCGGCCACATCCGGATTCATGTCCGCGGGCGGTTCCGCGGGATCCGCCGCTTCGGTCGGACCGTCGTCATCGGAAACCTTCTCCGACAGTTCCCCGTCGGCGCTGGCGATTTCTTCGAGCACGGGGTTTTGCTCCAGCTCCGCCTCGACCAGCGCCTTGAGTTCCAGCGTCGGCGCATGCAACAACGCCAGCGATTGCTGGAGTTGGGGCGCCAACACCATGGATTGCGTGAGCCGTTGCGAAAGATGTAAGCCTTGCGCCATGTGCCACGAATTCTAACGCCCCAACTCGGTTGCACAAGACCGAACTTGGCACGCGGCGTGGTGGCCAGGAAAAAAATGCGCGCAATACTTGACTTGGCTTGCCGTTTTCCCAACATCGCCCCGTGCCGCTGTTCACCATTCAAAACGAGTTTAGTTACGACGTCGTTCGTAAAATCTTCGAGGGCGGCATGGGCATTGTGTACGAAGCCGAGCAGCGCGGCGCGCGCGACTTTGTCAAGCGCGTTGCCATCAAGGTCGTGCGGGCCAACTATGCCAGCCAGAAGACGTTCATTGATAATTTCATTGGCGAAGCCAAGCTCGTGGCGGATTTGATTCACACGAACATCGTGCAGACCTACCAGCTCGGGGAGGCCAACGGCGTCTTCTTCATCGCCATGGAACTTATCCGCGGCGTGAACCTCGAACAATTTGCCCAACAACTCAGCGACAAGCGCCGCCAGTTGCCGCTCGAACTCGCGGTGTTCATTTCCAGCCGCATCGCCCGCGGGCTCGCCTACGCCCATGCCAAGGCCGGCACGGATGGCAAGCCGCTCGGCATCGTCCATCGTGACGTGAGTTTCAAGAACATCATGATCGCCTTCGAGGGGGACGTGAAACTGACGGATTTCGGCATCGCAAAGGCGCGCGGCTTCCTGACCGATCAGGAGGGGGAAGTCGTCGCCGGCAAGGCGGATTACATGAGCCCCGAGCAGGCGGATTTTCAGATCACGGACAAGCGCTCGGACCTGTTCTCGGTCGGGGTGGTGCTCGCCAACCTGCTGCTCGGCCATAACATTTTCAAGGGCCCGACCGCCGAGGAATCCCGCCAGCGCATTTTGAAGTTTGCCATCCCGGATTTCCGCACGCTCGACAACCGCATTGATGAGAAGCTCGACCGGATCTTGCAACGCTGCCTGGCGCGCGATTTGCGCAAGCGTTTCGCCAGCGCCGACGAGTTGATGTACGAGCTGGAGTATTACATCTACCACGGCGGCTACGGGCCGACGAACGAGACCCTCGGCAAGTTTATCCGTGAGTTGTTCGGCCAGTCGGTTCCGCCCATCGCGGCCAACCCCGCGCGGGGGAACACGGAGGTGCTCGAGCACACCGCCCGCCTTCGGGCCAAACCCTGAGGCTCATGAAGCGCGCTGCCACCGGTTCGGTCGTAAAGCTCGGCCTGCTCCAGTCCGCCTGCTCTGCCGATCCGCCGGCCAATCTCAAGCGAACCCTCGCGCTCGCCGAACGGGCCGCCCGGCAGGGTGCCCAGATCATCTGCACCCAGGAGCTGTTCGGCTCCCAGTATTTTTGCCAGAGCGAAGCGCATGCAAATTTCAAACTGGCGGAGCTGATTCCCGGTCCGAGCACTGCGGCCTTGCAACAACTTGCGCGCAAACACAAGGTTGTCATCATCGCCTCGCTGTTTGAGAAACGCGCCGCCGGCCTCTACCACAATACGGCAGCCATCATTGACGCGGACGGCTCGCTGCTCGGCATTTATCGGAAGATGCATATTCCGGACGATCCGCTTTTCTACGAGAAGTTTTATTTCACACCCGGCGACCTCGGTTTCCGTGCCTGGCAAACCCGCTATGGCAAGATCGGCGTGCTGATTTGCTGGGATCAATGGTATCCCGAAGCGGCACGCCTTACCGCCATGCAAGGCGCGCAAATCCTCTTTTACCCCACCGCCATCGGCTGGCATCCGGCGGAAAAGCACGTCCACGGCGCCAAACAGCACGGCGCGTGGGAACTCATCCAGCGCAGTCACGCCGTTGCCAATGGCTGCTACGTCGCAGCGGTGAATCGCATTGGCCACGAAGTCCTCGCCGGGGTCGGCGGCGACGGCATTGAGTTCTGGGGCCAAAGTTTCGTGGCCGGCACCTCGGGCGAAATCATCGCGAGGGCCAGCGGGAACCAGGAGGAGATACTGATCGTGCCGGTTGACCTCGAACAGGTGGACACCACACGCACCCACTGGCCGTTCCTGCGCGACCGTCGGATTGATGCTTATGATGGGTTGACGAAGCGATTGCTTGACTAGGCCGCATTCCCAACAAGTTGTCTGGATCACCGGCGCGGGTGGGCTCATTGGTAATTACCTGGTTCAGGTTGCGCCTGACTTGGCCCCGCAGTGGCGCGTCACCGGGTTGACCCGGCCAACGCTCAACTTGCTCGATTCTGCCACTGTTCGCCGCTCCTTCCGCAAAGCGCCACCCGCGGCCGTAATCCACTGCGCCGCGCTGAGCAAGAGTCCGGATTGCGAAAAGAATCCGGGGCTCGCCCGCCAGATCAACACCCAAGCCACCGCGCTGCTCGCCGAGCTGGCGGCCGAAATCCCATTT
>JADLHS010000519.1 GCA_020848635.1 Limisphaerales bacterium | reverse complement strand
TACACCAAACCCATGGTCGGCCTGCCGCAGGGCGATTCGCCCTTCCTGCTCAACGCCTCCTACACGATCACGGCGGACATCACCGTTCCCGAAGGTGGCGCGGAAGGCATGATCCTCACCTCCGGCGGGCGTTTCGCCGGCTACGGCTTCTACCTGCTCAAAGGCAAGCCCGTGTTCCTCTGGAACCTCATTGATCTCAAGCGCATCAAATGGGAAGGCCCGGACGCGCTCGCCCCCGGCAAGCACACGCTGGAGTTCGACTTCAAGTATGACGGCTTGGGCGTCGCCACCCTCGCGTTCAACAACATGAGCGGCCTCGCCCGGCCCGGCACCGGCACCCTCAAGGTGGATGGCAAAGCCGTCCAAACCATCACGATGGAAAAGACCCTGCCCATGATCCTGCAATGGGACGAGAGCTTCGACATCGGCTCCGACACGCTCACCGGCGTGAACGACGCCGACTACCAGCCGCCGTTCACCCTGACCGCCAAGCTCAACCAACTGACGATCAAAGTGGACCGCCCGCCGCTGCCACCTGAGGAAATCAAGAAACTCGAGGCAGGCATGCAGCAAGCCGCCGATGCGAAGTAAAGCGATGCGATTGTGAACCCCACGGGCCGCCTCCGAAAGGGGGCGGCCCGCTTTCCTATTCTGAATCGGCGCCCGGTTGAACCCAACATTGCCGTCCAGGCTCCGTTCGTGTAATAACCCGCCATGCCGCTCAGTTGGAATGAAATCCGTCACAACGCCATCCGCTTCGCCAAGGAAGCGCGGCACTACACCAGCGAGAGCGCCGACAAACAAACTTTCTGGAACGATTTCTTTGGGGTGTTCGGGCTGCCTCGCAAAACCGTTGCCAGCTTTGAAGTGCCCGTCCTGAAAACCTCCGGCAGCTTCGGCAAGATTGATCTTCTCTGGAAAGGCGTGCTGCTCGTCGAACACAAAAGCGCGGGCGAAGACCTCGGCAAAGCCAAAACGCAGGCGTTCGATTACATCCAGGCAATGGCGGCGGAAGGCCGACGCAAGGAACTCCCGCGTTACGTCATCGTTTCCGATTTTGCCAACGTCGTCCTGCACGATCTGGAGGAAGACACCCGCGTCACCTTTCCGCTCGCGCAGTTGCACCAGCACATCCATGACTTCGCGTTCATCCCCGGTTACAAGCAGCACAAGTTCGAGGAACAAGACCCCATCAACATCGAAGCCACCGAGATGCTCGGGGAACTGCACGATGCCCTCGAATTTGGCGGTTACGCCGGGCACCACCTCGAACAATTTCTCGTGCGCGTCCTGTTCTGCCTGTTCGCCGAGGACACCGGTTTGTTCCAGCGGGAAGCCTTCCGCCTCTACCTCGAGAACCGCACCGCCGAGGACGGCAGCGATCTCGGCCCGCGGCTCGCGCAACTGTTCGGCGTGCTGAACACCCCGGTCGAGCAGCGCCAGAAGAACCTCGACGAAGAACTCCAGGCATTCCCCTACGTCAACGGCGACCTCTTCTCCGAACAACTCGGCTTTGCCGAATTCAACCGCGACATGCGCAACGCGCTGCTTGCCTGTACGCGCTTTGATTGGTCGCGCATCTCGCCCGCCATCTTTGGCTCGCTCTTTCAGGCCGTGATGGAGCCCAAGGAACGCCGCCAGATCGGCGGGCACTACACCAGCGAACGCGACATCCTCAAAGTCATCCGCTCCCTGTTCCTCGACGATTTGCGCGCGGAGTTTGAGAAAATCACCGGGCGTAAACTTTCCGCCGGACCGCGACCGGTCCCCGGTCGCAGCGGCACCGATGGCACGGACAAGGGTGCGGATAAACCGCTCCCTGCCTGTGCAGACGACGCGCTGCGGGCGGGGACCGCCCGCGGTCCACTGATGGGGATGCGCCGCCGCCAGCTCGAACAATTTCACGACCGCATCAGCCGGCTCAACTACCTCGACCCCGCGTGCGGCTGCGGCAACTTCCTCGTCATCACCTATCGTGAACTCCGCGCACTGGAGACCGAAGTCCTGCTGGCACTTTACCAGAGCGGCGATCAGGAACTCGACGTGCGCAATCTGGCGCGGGTGGACGTGCATCAATTCTACGGCATCGAGATCAGCGAATGGCCCGCGCGCATTGCGGAGGTGGCGCTGTGGCTGATGGATCACCAGATGAACATGCGCCTCTCCGATGCGTTTGGCGGCTGGTATCCCCGGTTGCCGCTCAAGAAATCCCCGCACATCCACTGCGGCAACGCGCTGCGGACGGATTGGAAAGAAATCCTCCCGCCCGCCCAATGCAGCTACGTCCTCGGCAACCCGCCGTTTGTGGGAAAGAAAGAACAGAATGGGGAGCAGAAGATGGACATGGAATTCGTCTGCGGAAAAGTCAAGGGAAGCGGAGTTCTTGACTACGTCACAGCATGGTATTTCAAAGCAGCGGCGTATATCCGCGGAACACAAATTCGAGTCGGCTTCGTTTCGACCAACTCAATTACACAAGGCGAACAAGTTGGCGTTCTCTGGAACGAACTCTTTACCCGCCATCAAATCGACATCCACTTTGGTCATCGCACATTCGAGTGGGAAAGTGAGGCGCGTGGAAAAGCCCATGTCCATGTTGTCATTATCGGTTTTGCCAACTTCGTCAGTTCAAACAAACGCATTTACGACTATGAGGGCGAGAAGGTCTCGGTCGTCGCGGCGAAAAACATAAGTCCATATTTGGTGGAAGGAGCAAACACGACTATCACGAATCGCGCAGCACCAATTACCAAATGCCCCGAAGTGAGTTATGGCAGCTTCGCGCTAGATGATGGTCACTATACCTTGTCGCCTGAAGATTGCGCCGCTTTGCTAAAGGAATGTCCGCAAGCTTCAAAATACATTCGCCGATTCATTGGAGGGCGTGAACTTCTCCACAGCGAAGAAAGATTTTGCCTGTGGCTCAAAGATGCGAATCCCGCAGAACTTCGGCAGATGCCACCAGTTCTCAAACGTGTAGAAGCGGTTCGTGATTGGCGACTGGGACGCGGACGAGAGACGACAAAAGAACTCGCCTTAACACCGACGCTCTTTGCAGAAACTCGGCAGCCGGATTCTGATTATCTCGCAATGCCAACCCTGTCCTCAGTTCGTCGCCGTTACATCCCCATTGCCTACCTTGATCCCGCAACAGTGGCATCCAATCAAGTCTATGTTTTTGCGAACGCGAGTTTATGGGATTTAGGAGTTTTGCATTCGTCCATGCACATGGCTTGGGTTCGACAAGTTGGCGGGCGCTTCAAATCGGATTACCGCTACTCAGCCGGATTGGTCTATAACAACTACCCGTGGCCGGAGACTGTGAGTGAGAAGCAGCGGGCCGCCGTGGAGGCCGCCGCGCAAAAAGTGCTGGCCGTCCGCGCGGAGTTTCTGGCACAGGTGGGGCGAGCGTCCTCGCGAGCCGCCGGGGAAAAGGCTCGCCGGGAGTCTCGCCCCACCACCGAAACCAAAACCGCCACGCTCGCCGATCTCTACGATCCGCTCGCCACCCCGCCCGCGCTTCAAAAAGCGCACGAAGAACTGGATCGCGCCGTGGACAAGTGTTACCGCCCCGAACCCTTCACCAGCGAACGCCAGCGCGTGGAATTCCTCTTCGCCCGCTACGAAAAGCTCACGGCCCCGCTCATCACGGCTACCAAACCGAAACGCAAACGCACGAACCTGACCTAGACTCCCTCCAACCTATCCAATGAAACCAACCCAAACATTCGTCTCAATGTTCGTGGTTGTTGGCGCGCTGACCTTCGTCACCGGCGGCGACAAGAAAGGCGACGCCATTGCCCAGGCGGATCGAGCCGACAAACAGGCGGGCCTCGCCACGCCCGGCCATTGGTGATGAATTACGCGATCAATTACGAGTTCTGGGTGGATAAAACATCCGACCAATACAAGGGTTGCTTCAACCAGATCTTCAACGAGCAGCGCGTCTTCACCTACATGGATACGGCGGTGGTGACGCCCAACAGCGACACGCCATATTCGTTCGCCGGGCTTGTAGCCGCGGACGTTAGTCCGCGCTTGCGATTTTTGCGCGCGTGGGAGGGAGGTTTGCGCCGACTAATTTCGGCGGCTACGCCAAGGGACTTCGCCCGGACGGCCAGGCCCTTTTGCGCCGCGGCCGCCAAAACGTCGCCTTCAGGCGGCAGCGACGTGGCAAACCCTGCTGGGACCGGGTAAACGTGGCGTTTCCTCCCTGCGCTGGCGCACCTTCGGGACCGGTGTCACGCTGCGGCCCGCCCGGCTCCGGCCCGTGAATTTGCTTCCCGCCCCAGGCGGATTTTATCACGATGCAGATCATGCTGACCCGCCGTGAAAGGATTGTGAAAATTATACGGATGCGAAAGCCGAGTGGCACGCAACCGTTGGAGGCCGGACATGACCAATGAACGACCCGTGACCGGCTGGCGGCGGCGCGGTTGGCGGGTGGTCGGTGGCATCATGCTGGGGATCGCTCTTCTGCTCGTGACCATTTGGGCGGCGGCGGCGCTATATTTCGATGGGGGCGTCTCGTGGCTGCGGATGCCGTTGGCCGGGGCGTATGTGGTCGCGGTGCTGGCGGTCTGGATTTGGGTCAAGGGTGGGTGGAGAAAGCTGGCCCTGACTGGGATCGGCTTCGCGTTGGTGGTCGCGTGGTGGTTCACACTCCAACCCTCGAATGACCGCCGGTGGCAGCCGGATCTGGCCGTTTTGCCCTACGCACAGTTCGACGGCAACCAAGTTACCATCCACAACATTCGCAACTGCGAGTACCGCACGGAGACCGACTTCGACGTTCACTACTACGACAAGACCTTTGAACTCGACCAACTGCGCCGGGTGGATTTGTTTCTCGTTTATTGGGGTTCGCCCCACATGGCGCATACGATGGTCAGCTTCGGATTTGCGGGCGACAATTACGTCTGCCTGTCCATCGAAACACGGAAGGAGATTGGCGAAGGCTACTCGGCGGTGAAGGGACTGTTCCGGCAGTTTGAACTGACCTATATCATTGCCGACGAGCGCGACCTGGTGCGGCTGCGGACAAATTATCGGGTGGGCGAGGACGTCTATCTCTACCCGGTGCGCCTGACGCCCGAACAAGGCCGGACCTTTTTGCTCGACTACCTGCGCCGCGCCAACGAGCTGCGCGCCCGGGCGGAGTGGTACAACGCCATGACGGATAATTGCACCACCGGGATTCGGGCCCAGCGCGCCGCCGCCGACCGGGCGCCGTGGGATTGGCGGATGCTCGTCAACGGACATCTCGACGAGATGCTTTACGAACGCGGGACGATCGCCACGAACCTGCCCTTCGCCGAACTCAAGCAGCGGAGTTTCATCAATCCACGGGCGAAGACGGCGGATAAGAATGTAGATTTTTCACGGCTCATCCGTCAGGATTTGCCCGGAGCCAATCCATGATGCCGCCATCCGACATGCCGAGGCCCAAAGCGGGAACGCGGGCGAAGAACGATTTCTGGTGGGCCACCCTTACGCTCGCGGGGTGGGGGTTGCTGCTGACTGGCTGTCAAGCGCCCGTGGGGGCGGATCGCGTGTCGCCCCGGCAGGTCTATGAGCAAGTGGAGGCCAACGCGCTCGGTGCCGGGCGGCCCAGCGCCGATACGGTGTCACTTCTCCATCGCTACGATCTAGATGCCCTCGCCGCCGCGCAACCGGTGGCGGCCGTGCGCCGGTTACATGAAAAGGCCCTCGCCACGGGCGATCGCGACCTGCTCTTTGCGCTGGCCGAGGTCAGCTATCTGGCGGGCGAGAAATTGCGGCGCAACGTCAAGCCGTGGGAAACCCTGGACGCACGTGATTACTACCTTGGCGCGGCGGTTTATGCCGGCCTGTTTTTGTTCGGCGAAGGTCGCGATGCCCGGCCGGACGCGTTCGATCGGCGGTTTCGGTTCGCCTGTGATCTCTACAACTACGGGTTGGGCTGGGCGCTGGGTGATCGGGACGGAACGAATGCGATCGTACAACTGGCGGGTGGGCATCGCCGTTTGCCGGTGGGGGAAATCGAACTGCGGTTCAGTTCGCCGAGTTTTCCGTGGCCGGTGGAGCAATTTGAGAATTTCCTGGTCGCCGATCAATTTCGCGTGCGCGGGGTCAGTGTTCGCAATCGCAGCGCCGGGGTGGGGACGCCATTGATCGCCGTACGCAAGCTGGACCTGGATCTGCGCTTTCGCGGGGCCGTGCCGGCAACGGTCTTTCTGCGGGTGACGGACTCCCTCGCCCGCCTCGCGGCGGGCCCGGCCACGGCGACGCTGGAATTGTACTGTCCCTTTGACGAAACCCATATCAGGGTCGGCGCCGCCACGGTGCCGCTGGAAACTGACCTCACCGCGCCGACCGCCTACACCCTGAACCAGTCCTTCATTTGGCAGTTGGAGCGGTTGCAGTTTTTTTCACCGGGGCAGGGGTTGCGGAGTCAGTTGCTCCTGTCGCAGCCCTACCGACCCGGGCGGGTGCCAGTGGTATTTGTTCACGGGACATTCTCCAGCCCCGTCTGGTGGGCGGAAATGGTCAACACCTTGAATGCCGATCCGATACTGCGCGAGCGCTACCAAATCTGGCAGTTCCTGTATCGCAGCAGCAACCCGTTGATGGTTTCGGCGGCCGAACTGCGCGCGGAACTTACGGCCACCGTTCAGAGATTGGACCCCGACGGCAAGGATGCGGCCCTGCGGCAAATGGTTGTCATCGGTCATAGCCAGGGCGGTTTGCTGGCCAAGCTCACGGCCACGGATACTGGCGATCAGCTCTGGCGCGTGCTGAGTGACACGCCGCTGGCGGATACCAGCTTCACCGAAGCGCAGCGCGAGCTGATTCGTCATTCGATTTTCCTAAAACCGCTACCGTTTGTCGGGCGGGTGGTGTTCATCAGCACGCCGCATCGGGGCAGCTATATGGCTGGTGATTTCGTCCGCAACCTGGTGCGCAAGTTCGTATCTTTGCCGGAGGCCCTGGTCAAACAAAGCTCTGACTTTCTCAAGCAGAGCAAGGAGGTGAAACTGCCGGCTTCGTTTCGGGGTAAGATGCCTACCAGCGTGGACGGGATGTCGCCGAAGAGCCCGTTTCTCCTGAAGCTGGCGGAACTGCCCGTTGCGCCGCCGATCAAAGCCAATTCCATCATCGCCATCAAAGGTGCCGACCAGCCGCCAGGCGGCAGCGATGGCGTGGTGAAATACAGCAGCGCGCATGTGGACTACGTCGAATCGGAGCTGCTCGTGGGCAGCGGCCATTCGTGTCAGGACAAGCCCGCCACTATTGAAGAGGTGCGACGGATTCTCCACGAGCACTTGAAGGCGCTGCCGCCCGTCGGCTTCCCTCAGACGCGCTAACCTCCATGGTCGCGGCGCGCCGGGGCTTGGCGCTTCGTTCAGGCAAAGCTCGGCACGCCGATGTCGGTCATCAGCAACAGACCGGGCGGGGCCTTCAAGATGCGGGGGGCGGCGTTCACCAACGCGGCAACCGTCGCCCCGTCCCCCGCCACGCCCCCGTTGATCAGGAGGTTGAGGGGTGGATCGCCTTCGATCTGACAGGCGTCGTGCGGGTTGGGCGCGTCGAGATACATTTTGATATCCAGCGTGAGGCGGATGGTGCCATCCACTTTGCCGATGGCGGTTTGGTGCAGACCGCAACACTGGCCTTTCTTCACCTCGACAAAGCGCGTGCGAATGTCGTGGCTCGCCACCATCGCCTTGCCGGTTTCAACCAATTCAGTGAGTTTCCAGCCGAGGCAATGGGCGATGAGCGCGGCGGATTCCTGGAGGCCCGCGTGGCCGGCGCGGCCTTCCTGAAACCGTTGTTCGAATTCGGCGGGCGCGAGGCCGCTGCCAATTTTTTTCTGCAATGGCCCCCGGCGGGTGGCGGCATTGACGACGCGTTGGATATGCACCGCTGTAACCTGACGGCAGACCCCGGTCAGGCAAACGGGCAGGACGTCCATGACAAAGCCGGGATTTACCCCCGTGCCGAGCAGGCGCGCGCCGCCGTCCTTGCAGGCTTTATCGAGCCTGACGGCGAGTTCCGGTTCCCGGAGTTGGGGGAACAGCAGTTCTTCGCACGACGAGACAACATTGATGCCGTGCCGGACCATGGGTTCAACCTGCGCGAACGCGGCGCTGACCGTGGAGACGGCCGTATGGAAGATGACATCAGGCTTAACTTTCGCGAGCAGCTCGTCCAGCGAGCGATGAACGCTGGCGTGACGGATGGTCGGGTCGCCGGTGACTTCCGCGAGCGGCCGGCCGATCTTGTCGCGGTCAATATCAATGCCGCCCACGATCTCCACCCACGGTTTGGTCGCGGCAAGCTTCAAAGTTTCGAGGCCGATAGGACCGAGGCCGAACTGGGCAATTTTGATTTTGCTCATCTGACTTTGGGTTTGAGGCAGTGCAAGGTTGCGCTACTGGGTAGGGAGTGTCCGGTGGCTGGGGGGCGGATGCAAGCCGGATGTCCATGCTCGATTCGGCTGGCGCTATGGCAACTGTCCACTGGTTAGCAATGGCTCGTGGCCGCGATTGCCAGCCAGTGGTAGCCCAATTCCTTCCCATCAACGTTCTTGACACCGGCGGGTAACTGCGCCAACGTGGGCTCAGTTGACTGCGAGATTTCCTTTTCGGGTTGCAGATTGAATTATTCGGGACGCCCCGGTTGGTTGCCATTCCAATTTTGAACTGTTCCAGCCGCTAAAGGTCCAAGCCCGGATGGGAAAGGTGTCGCCAACCAGCTTGTCTCACCCATTTAAAATTTAACCAAACCAATTTATGTCAAAAGCCATTACCAAGAAACCCCGCGCGCCCAGAGTGAAAGCGCCGGCGGTTACGCCGCCCGAAGTTGTGGCGCCGGCGCTGCCCGCGCCGGCGAAAGTCGAGGAGTCCGAAGCCTTGCAACCGCCGACGAAGCCGATCGAGGCCGATGTCCCCGCCGCGCCGGCCCGGTTGGACACGCGCCACGGCGAACAGCGCGATCGCATCGCCACTTCCCTGAACATTGCCAAACTCCAAGCGTTGCCGATGGGCGAGCTGAACAAGATGGCGCGCGATCTGGGCGTGGAAAACTTTGGCACGATGCGCAAGCACGAGGTCATCTTCCATATCCTGCAGAAGAACGCCGAACGCGCGGGCGTCCTCTTCTCCGAGGGCGTGCTGGAAGTCTTGCCCGAAGGCTTCGGTTTCCTGCG
>JADLHS010000518.1 GCA_020848635.1 Limisphaerales bacterium | reverse complement strand
GCAAAAGCTTTTCGCCAACAAGCTTTCCACGGCCCAATCTTGCAGCGCACAACTTGCCTTCAACTGCGAAAACCAAACGCCCATCTACAAAATCCGCCCACTCCCATTCTGGAAAAGCCAGAATCGTGTCAGTGGATTTGTGTCGCAACTCATGCGCATCCCAGTAACAACCGCGGCCCGGCGGTGCGCCAATCTCAGAGAACGCCAGCTTTCGCAACAGCCAACCTTTAGGCAGCTTCTTCTCGCACAGAGTCGCGCCCTGATATTCCTGGTCACTCATCCCCCAGCCATCGCGCCGCAATCGGTTGTAATAGATCGTCAGACACTCGCCGCCAAAAAATTCTTTGGGCTGGCCGTTGAAATTCCGACGAAGCTCATTCGACTTTTTAAGTTCGGTGTGGCCGTAGCCGTCATTTAGCCAAAATTCCTGGTCTGACAGAAACACTCCGCCACCGTGCCAGCAATCCCCTTTTCCAAACAGGTTCATGGCCTTCAGATACGGAACGCGAGAGATGGCCGTCCACGAACCCTTCGTCTCGGATTGCCACCGACCGTTCATCGCGAAATAGATGAGGTGCCGTCCGTCTGGGGACAAATCGCAGCGGCGTTCATAAATCCGCCCGCGCATCCACTGGCCGAGTTTGAACTTATCCCGCTTGCGATCCCACAACATCGTGCAAACGGACTTCGAAGGTCCGCGTCGAATCACCAACCCGACCTTGGAATCGCGCGCGAGCAATACATGCAGCCTCGCAGGGAATTTGGCTGACTCCTTTGGCGGTTTCATGGATTTGATTCTTCAGATCGTTCGCAGGGATTGTATCTTCATAGTATTGGGAGAGCGAGTTTTGACACTCGCTCTCCCGTTGTCTTACTCATTCAGGAACAGCTTCCACTCGGCGACGCCATGTGCGTTGCGAATGAGCGCCGACACCGGCAGTTCCTTCGGCGCCCGCGGGACGCTGAGCAGCTTCAGGCCGGCTTCGTGCGGCAGACGGTTGCCCTTGCGGGCGTTCACGTCCTTGCTCGACCATACCAAGTTCTCCCAAGCGTCCTTGCCACCGCGCGAGCGCGGCAGAACGTGGTCGAGGCTGCCTTCGTCTGGCTTCAGCAACTTGCCCGTGTATTGGCAGCGATTGCCGTCGCGCTCGCGAATCGTCTTGGAGCAGAGCTTCGGGCGCTTCTTCGGCACCTTGGCGAAGTTCACCGCCACAATCACCGTCGGCACACGGATCGCACCGCGCGCAGTGCGCACGGCATAGTCGCCTTCACGCACCGGCAACGTGATCCACTCGTCCCACGTGAGAGGACGAATGTGGCTCTCGCCTTCGATGTCCAACGCCGTGGCCACGTTCGTTGCCATTTGGCAAAACGCGTCTTGCGGCGTGCGGATGTTGATCGCCTGCTAGTTGCGGTTGAGCACCAGCACAATTGTCTTGTTCAGTATGTCAGACATAATCCCTCTTCCATAGCTGCGTCGCGTAAGAGCGCGGGACATTTCATTCCGTAAGCCATGAATTCAGCCGCCTTCTCACGAACGCAGCTACGCCAATCGAGGCGTTTGCTCTCGCTTGAAATGGCAGGGGCAGCGTGTTGCACGGACCGGACGCCGTAGCGCGACATTCTGGCCTTGGAAACTGGCGGTCGCGGCTGGTAACGCTCCAACTGGAAGGCCGTCCGCAAGAACCTGTTGCAGGAGCCGGTTTGCCGATCTCCGTCACCGCCGCAATGTCTGCCTTGGACGAAGCCAAAAACCGCCAAGCATTTGGCAATTTCGGGCTAGACACGCAACTTAAGAAGCTAAGAGTGGGCTTCGCGTGACATCAGGCCTTAACACCACCTAACGCCTGCATCTTGAAATCATGAACTTTTGCGCCCTTCAATTTCTACGTCCACAACTGCACGTCCGCGCCAGCCGGCTTCACGCATGGCGGCGTATTTTCAAAGAGCCGAAGCTATGAAATCAGCAACCAGCAAACCATTGGCCGTTCTGGGTCTTTTGGCCGGGATCATCGGGAGCGCGGGCTTCGCCCAGGCCCAGACCATCACGCAACAACCGCAGAGCCGAACAAACGCCGTCGGCACGACCGCGACCTTTGCCGTAACGGTCGCGGATGTCGGGCCGCTGACTTACCGCTGGCAATTCGATGGGACAAATCTGACCGATGGCGGAAGCATCTCCGGGGCGGTCAGCCCCAACCTGATCATCGCCAATGTGCAATCGAATCGCATCGGCAATTACAGCGTGATCGTGAGCAATGCCAGCAGCGGCGGGAGCCTGATGAGCAGCAACGCCTTTCTGTTCGTTTTCACCCCACCCGCGGGCGGGACGGTGGACACGGCGTTTACGATTCCCGGCGCCCTCAACGGCGTCAACCAACCGGTGTGGAGCATTGTGACGCAGCCCGATGGCTGGGTGCTCGTGGGCGGGGAATTCACCATCGCAACCGGCGCGCCACGCAACTGGCTCATGCGGCTGGAGAACAACGGCAGCCTCGATGTGAGTTTTCTGCCGACGAACAACAGCTACGTCGGGGCGATCGTGCGGCAGCGCGACGGAAAGGTGGTTGTCGCGGGTGGTTTCACGATGGTGAACGGCGTGGTTATGAATCATCTCGCCCGGCTCAACACCAATGGCACCCTCGACGCCACGTTCCAAAACGGGTTGGTGGCGGCACAGGGTTTGCCAGAAGGAGCGGTGGGAGGCATCGCGCTCCAGCCGGATGACAAGTTGATCATTGGCGGATATTTCAGCAGCGTCCACGGCGTGCCCCGCAAGAGCATTGCCCGCCTCCACGCCGACGGTACGTTGGATTCAGCGTTTCAGAACGGGATGAAGGGGGTCTCCGGGCGCGTGAACCCGGTCTTGGTGCAGCCGGACGGGAAAGTCCTGATTGCCGGCAATTTCGCCCGGGTGAACGGCGCGATGCGCAACGGGGTTGCCCGGCTCAATGCAGACGGCTCGCTAGATGAAACGTTCATGAACGGACTCGGGGGAACCGAAGCTGGGGCGACGGTTTATTGCATGGCACTGCAACCGGACGGAAAGGTGCTTATCGGCGGCACGTTTCGCAGGGTGAACGGTTGGTCGTGCAGCCACATCGCCCGTCTGAATCCCGATGGCAGCTCGGATGCATTCTTCGATGGCGAGGCCAACAGTTATGTCCATGCCCTGGCACTCCAAGCCGACGGACGCATCGTGCTCGGCGGCCAGTTTTCCGCGGTCAACAATGTGGCCCGCAGCCTCGTGGCCCGGCTGGAGCCCGATGGCGCGTTGGACGCGACCTTTCAGGTCTCGGTCAGCGGCGGCATGCATCCAAAGGTGGCGACGATTGCGCTGGACGGCGGCTGGAAGGTGTTTATCGGAGGCGATTTCACCTCGGCGGGCGGACAACCCGCAAGCTCGCTCGCGAGACTCTGGAGCGGTCCACCGCGGTTCGCGCCCACCATTCTCAATCAGCCCGCCAGGTTGGATCTGGCGTCGGGGCTGACGTCGAATTTCGCAGTATCGGCTGCGGGCGAGACCCCCCTCTTCTATCAATGGCGCCGGAACAGCACGGACCTCCTCAATGGCGGACGCGTGGCGGGCGCCATCAATAGCACGTTGACCATCTCGAACGTGCAGGGGGCGGATGCGGGGGATTTCACAGTGGTCGTCAGCAATCTCTGGGGTGCGATTACGAGCACGCCCGTCGCGGTGCTGACGGTGGATCACGCGCCAATGATTGTGGCGCCGCCGCAAAGCCAGTCGTCGCTACCAAGCTCCAACGCCAGCTTCACCGTCTTCGTGAGCGGTCACAGCCCGATCACGTTTCAATGGTGCAAAGATGGAGTACCGCTGTCAGATGGCGGGCGGTTTTGGGGCGTGCACGATTCCACGTTCACGATCGCGGGGCTGGCGGCGAGTGATGCAGGCCAATATCACGTGCTGGCCAGCAACGCGTGGGGCAGCACCAACAGTCTGCCGGCTACTTTGCATGTTTCGCCCTGTCGTTTGTTGGGGAACATTCCCAGTAGCCAGGGCGCGGCACGTCGGGTGGTCGTCACGGGCAACCTGGCTTACGTTGCTAACACCAAGGATACGTTCCGCACCTCGTTTGGCAGTCTGAACATTGTTGACGTAAGCGATCCCACCAACCTCGTCCGGGTTGGGGCATTCAACGTTAACAGCGACATCAACGCGGTGGCGGTGGCGGGCAATCGCGCTTACCTCGCGCGCGGCTATGCCGAACCCCTGGGGTTAAGCATCCTCGATATCAGCAATCCAGCTGCCCCGACGCTGCTGGGTTACTATGGCAGCTACTACGTCACAGGACACGGTACTGATGTGGCGGTCGTCGGTTCGCGGGCCTATCTCGCCGCGGGTGCGTCGCTCCGCGTGTTCGATGTCAGCATACCGGCCACTCCGATGTTGCTGGGTGGCTGGACCAACATCTACGGCAGTGAGGAAGTCAGCGTGGCCGGGGACTTCGCGTATTTCGGCAGCTCGGGATTGCATGTGATCAACATCAGCAATCCGACAAGTTGCGTGCGCGTGGGTGGCGCGACGGGTCCTTCCAGTGGCGTCACGCTCGCAGGCAATCTGCTTTATCTCAGCAGTGGACAAGGTTTCCGGATTTACGACGTGAGCAACCCCTCCAACGTCGTGCTGCGGGCGAATAATTATCTGGGCAACATTCTGGACTTCACGATCGTCGGCAACGTCGGTTATGCCGCCAGCGGTGACGACGGGTTGCGACTTCTGGATTTGACCGACCCGATCAACCCGGTGCTGATGGGCGACTGCGCCACGAAAGGATTTGCACAAGGTGTCGCGGTGACGGGTGGTCTGGCCTACGTGGCGGATGGTGACGCCGGGCTGAGTGTTTTTTCGCTCGGGCAGAATGTCACGCCGCAATTGTTGACCCAACCTCAAAGCCAGACCGCTTTCACGGGAACTCCGGTTTTGTTTTCCGCCATCGCTGACGGCACGCCGGCTTTGCGCTACCAGTGGCTGCAGGATGATCTTCCGCTGGCCGGCGCCACCAACGCCATGCTCTGGCTGACAAACGTGCAGCCTGTGCAAGCCGGTTACTACTCCGTGGTGGTCACCAACAATTATGGCAGCGTCACCAGCAGTATCGCGGCGCTGGCGGTGATCGGACCTCCGCAGTTGGCGATTAGCTGGGGCAACGGACTCCCACTCCTTGATCTGACCGGGACTGCGGGCTTTGCCTATGCCCTGGAACATGCGCCCGAGCTTCCCTGGTCCGGCACGTGGCTGAACCTCACAAACGTGACACTAACGTCCGACCCCTGGCGAGGCATTGACACCAGCATTGCGAGTACGCAACAGCGTTACTATCGCGCCCGGCAATTGAACTTCGCGCCCGATTCCTTCGCCGGGAAGACCGTGGTGGCGACCGTTACGAATGCCGGGCCATTTGTGGTGACGCTGGTTTTCGCCGCCCACACCGTCACGGAAACAAACGGCGGCGACGTACAGACCGGCACTTATTCCTACAGCCGCACCAGCCCCGTGATGGCGATGCTGAATGAATGGTTGACTTCGCCACCCGACGTGGCGGGCGACGCATCTCAGACGCAACTGACCTTCACCAGCCCGGCGGGAGGAACCTTCGTCAGCATCAGCTACTCCGATCCCGGTGACCTGCCCGAGACCGCGCTCGGCACGTTTCAAATCAGCGACACCCCCTGATCGGTAGCCAGGCAGATGAGTTGGCTGCCTCGTTTGGATGTGCTTCGCCAGT
Organism: Limisphaerales bacterium; assembly: GCA_020848635.1. Lineage (GTDB taxonomy): Bacteria > Verrucomicrobiota > Verrucomicrobiia > Limisphaerales > JADLHS01 > JADLHS01. The sequence continues at coordinate 3,983 of JADLHS010000518.1, read as the reverse complement.
CCGGCCAGTGGGATGCCCAAAACGGAACAGCTCGCTTTCGCGAGCTGCAGTGAACCACCGCGGCCAGATCTGTAAAGTGCTGACCGGCACCGATATTCGCCTCGCGAAAATGGACGGGCATGCGAATACCGCACCCTTTACTCCGGTTTGAAAAGTCCTTGCGGACAGCCACCAGGCGTGTGCCTCTCACCACCGATGCTCGAATAAAAGGCTGTGTGCCCGGACCGCGCGAGGAGCGGAGTCCGGGTGCTCCCGGCCTGTGCCCCCCAGCACACGGCGGATCGAAAGTTCTATTGCGGAAAAATGTCGTCATCGGTAAGAATTGTGCCTCTTATGAAAACCATTGCGTTTCCTGCTGTCGTGCTGTTATGCCTTTTGGCTGCCATCGGTGAGTTTTCCACCGGCCACGCCGCCACCGATACCAACCTGAACCTCACCATTACGCGCCTCAATCAAAGCGCCGTCCTGAGCTGGTTCGGATCAAACGCTATGGCGTATCAGGTGGAAGTCAGTTCCAATCTAACCGTCTGGAGCAACGCTGGGCCCGCCCTGCCTGGCAATAATGCGATGCTTTTCGCCACCAATCCCACCGCTGGCCTCAGCCGTGAGTTCTTCCGCGTCCAGCGGATGACGGTCGCCATCTCGGCGCAATTTAATCCCGCCACGGGCGTCCTGACCCTCACGGGCGATAACCTGCCCAACCTCATCGTTGTGTCCCGCGACGGGGCGGGCAACCTCCGGGTCAACGGCGGTTTGCTGCCGATTTCGGGTGGCTCACCGGCGGTTGCGAACACGACGTTGATTCAAATCTTTGGCGGCGCCGGAAACGATCAACTGGCGCTCGACGAGACAAACGGCGCGTTGCCCCGGGCGAATTTGTTCGGGGAAGGCGACGACGACCTCCTGACCGGGGGTTCGGGCGCGGACATTCTGAATGGCGGGGCGGGTCGCGATACGCTGTTTGGCAAAGGCGGCGCAGACAATCTGTTTGGTGGCGACGGTGACGACACGCTCGTGGGCGGTGATGGCGACGACCAGGTTTTTGGCGAAAATGACAACGACCGCTTCATCTGGAATCCGGGCGACGACACGGACCTCAATGAAGGTGGCGCCGGCACGGACACGGTCGAGGTGAACGGCGGCAACGGGGCGGAGGATTTCACCACCACGGCCAATGGTCCCCGCGTTCGGTTTGATCGCATCAATCCCGCTCCGTTCTTCCTGGACATCGGCACCTGCGAGAATCTGGTGCTCAATGCGAACGGCGGCAACGATACGTTCGCTTGCTCCGGCAATTTGGCCGCGCTCATTCTGATCACCGCCGACGGCGGCCCCGGCGACGACACCCTCCTCGGCAGTAATGGCGCGGATGTTCTGCTGGGCGGCGACAACAACGACTTCATTGACGGACAACAGGGTAACGATGTGATTTTCCTGGGCGCTGGAGATGATGTTTGCCAATGGGATCCCGGCGACGGCAACGACACGCTTGAAGGTCAAGCCGGCTCCGACCGATTGAAGTTCAACGGTAGCGCCATCGGCGAAATCTTCGACGCCTCAGCAAACGGAGCGCGCGTCCGCTTCACCCGCAACATCGGCAACATCCTAATGGACCTCGACGATATCGAAGCGCTGGATCTCAACGCCTTGGGCGGTACCGACAACCTCACTGTCAACAACCTGAGCGGCACGGATCTGACGAGCGTCAACGTTGATCTGGCTTCGCCGCTCGGCACCACCACTGGCGACGCGTCGGCGGACGTCGTCATCGTCAACGGAACCAACGGTGGAGATGTCATTGATGTCGGTGGCGCGGCCACCTCGGTCTCCGTGATCGGGCTGCCGGCCCAGGTGAACCTCACCAACTCCGAGGGGGCCAACGATTCGCTCGTCATCAACGCGTTGGACGGCGTGGATGTCGTGACGGCGACTACCTTGCCTGCTGGGATTATCAAGCTGACGCTGGACGGTGGCCCCGGCAACGACTCGCTCCTGGGCTCGCAGGGCGCTGACGTGCTCATGGGCGGCGACGGTGACGACTTCGTTTTGGGCGACAATGGCGACGACCTCGCCTTCATGGGGACCGACGACGACCTGTTCCAGTGGGACCCGGGCGACGGCAACGACACCATTGAAGGCCAGGCCGGCACGGACAAACTACTGTTCAACGGCTCGAACGCCAGCGAGATCATTGACATCCTGGCCAATGGCGGGCGCGTTCTCTTCGTCCGCAATATCGCTAATGTGACCATGGACCTTCATGACGTGGAACAAATGCAGGTCGACTTGCTCGGCGGAGCGGACACCGTCACCCTCGGTGAACTCACCACCACCGACGTGACGAGTTTCCAAGTGGATCTCGGTTCCCCGTCCGGCTCGGGCACAGGCGACGCCGCGACCGACAGCGTGATTCTCAGCGGCACACAAACGAATGATGGCATTGCAATCAGCAGCACGGCCTCGAATGTGACGGTCAGCGGATTGTCCGCCGCCCTGACGATCATCGGCATGGAGGCCGCCAACGATACGCTTACCGTCAACGCCCTCGGTGGTGCGGACGTGGTGGACGGCTCAAGCCTAATCGCCGGCATCATCAAAATCACCATCAACGGTGGGCTGGGCGTGGATACGATCATCGGTAGTCAAGGCGACGACTTAATCAGCGGCGGCGATGGCAACGACACCATTCTGGCCGGCGGAGGCAGTGACACCGTCGTCTGGAATCCGGGAGACGACAACGACACGATTGAAGGCCAGGCCGGCACGGACACGCTGCAATTCAACGGAGCCAACGTGGCGGAGAACATTGATATCTCCGCAAATGGTGGGCGACTCCTCTTCTTTCGCAACATCGCCAACGTCGTCATGGATTGTAACGACGTGGAGACCATACGGTTTGAAGCCCTCGGTGGCGCGGATGTTATCGTTGTCAACGACCTCTCGGGAACTGATGTCACGACGGTAAATCTCAACCTCGCCGCCACGGGTGGCGCGGGTGATGCGCAACCTGACACCGTCATCGTCGTCGGCACCGGCGGCAACGATGTGGCCACCGTCGCCCAAGGTGGGGGCGTCGTCACGGTCGCCGGGTTGGCCGCGACGGTGAACATCAGCGGCAGCGAAGCTGCCAACGACCGCGTGACCATAAACACGCTTGCGGGCGACGATGTCGTAGACGCCTCCGCGCTCACCGCGGGCATCACTTCCCTTACAGCCGACGGCGGCATCAACGACGACGTACTGATCGGGAGCGCTGGTGCGGATGTTCTGCTGGGCGGTGACGGCGATGATGTCCTGCTAGGCGGACCGGGCATTGACGTGCTCGATGGCGGACCCGGCAACAACGTCGTGATTCAGGACTGAGCAGAAGGGCGGTTAGTCAAGGCTTTGAAATTTGCGGGGGCCGCCGTGCCAGCGGCTGTTGCGATGCGGTCGTTCAACAAATTTCCGGCGTGGACGATTGAGCAAGGGAAAGGGTTTGGGGCGGCGGCGAGGATTAAGCGGACAGCTATTGGGTGCGGGTGTTCACAAACTGGGATAGTCCGCACAGAATTAACGTGGACCGCGCGCGGGCGCAGGCTTGTTAACCCGAGGATGGTACGCTAAAAGGACTTTGATATGGTTGAATCGAAAATCCCGGAGCCGGGGACGACTTTTGCGGCAAGCCAGTTGATCACTTATATCAACATCAAGCTTGCCTTGCTTGGTTTACCGCCGTTGGCGGGTGCGGAGGGCGCGAAAGCGCCGGACATACTGGCCGCGTTCGCGGCGCAGTTTCAGGAAAAGGACCGGCTGCTGGGTCAGTATCTCTGTCCGGCGGATCAGCGCATCCAGACGTTTCTGTACGACTACCTCCAGGATGTGCCGGTCCCGCGCCTGCCATTGCGCACCTTCACCCTGGATCGCCCCGGCCTGGCGCGCGTGTTGTCGCTGCCGCTGGATCGTGATGTTTTTGCGTCCGACATCGTCAACTCCTATCGCGT
>JADLHS010000691.1 GCA_020848635.1 Limisphaerales bacterium | reverse complement strand
AAGGACGGGCGATTTGGAAAAGGCAAAATCATTGAGCATAGATGCCGCAAGTGTTTTGTGTTATGAGGGTGCGTTATTGCGCGTTTTTGAGTAAGTGCTCGAACAGAAGGTTTTTGGTCGAAGAGAAAGCGCGGAGCAAAGGTTTTTTCGCTGTTGGGCCGTTGCGTTGTATGCAGTGTTATTGCGTGGCCCGTGTCCTCAGAAGAATTGTAGGAAAAGATCAAGATGAGCGAAACCGTTTCACTGAATCGTCCGCCAAATACCCGAGAAGAAGAAGCGATTCGCAACTTTTTGCAGGGAACCTTGCGCGAAAGCATGCAATTGTTTGAGTCGATCTTGCGCGAAGAACCCGGAAATCTGATCGCGCTAAGCTATCAGGGAACGATCCAAGAATTGTTGGCGTGGGGGATCAATCCAAACGAGGCTTCCGAGGATTTTGGAACCGTCTTGCGCCTGTACCACGAAAAGAAATATGAGGCAGCGCAGCGTTGGCTGGCGAATCTTTTGCAGACTCATCCGAATCGACCGGAGTTTCGGACGATGTACTTGTTGCTTTCTGAAAAGATCTTGCACGAGACGAGCTTGGGTAGCGGAGGGATACCGGCGGCTTCGGATGCGTTGTTGCGTTCGGGGGTGATGCCTGCGGTGGATCCGATGGCGCGCCTTGCGCGTTGGATCTTTGGTTTGGCGGGCTTGTTGCTGGCGATCCAACTGGTGATCTTTTTTGTGTTTTATCCGCGCATTAAACGCGCAGAGACCGAAGAAACCAAACAACGCCTCCAAGAACTGATCCCTCAAGAATTCAGCCCCCCCGAGATCGACAAGGTCTTGCGTTACTACCAGATCGCACGAGCCTATTACCAAGAAAAGATGTATCTGGACGCCTTGGATGCGCTCAAAGAAGCGCGGCGTTTTACGGATAGCGCGAAAAAACTGGAGAAATTGCTTCAACGGCTCGAACAACAGGTGCGGGTGGCTTCTCCGCTGGAGATGGGACAACAATTGTTCGAGGCCAAAGCGTACGACAAAGCCAAGGAGCGGTTCTTGGATGTTCTCAAGATCGACAATGGACACGAACAAGCAAAGCTTTTTGTGAACAAGATCGAGCTTGTGCTCAAGGAAGACGCCGCGAAAAAAGCCAAGAAAGAATCTGATGACCTCGCGCAAAAAGAAGAGAAAGATAAACAGAAAAAGAAGAAAAAGAAGAAAAAGAAACCTCGTAGACGTCGTCGTTAGGCGGCGGTAGGTGCGGCGTTAGGTGTAAGTTCTACGCGAAATGGAAGAGTGAGCAGCGGAGAGGGGGAGAGCGGGGATTTACACCAACAAGAGCAGCCAAAGGACGGTAAATCCGGAGAATGTCACAAGGAACATACACAAAAGTGCGAGGTAGAGGGCGCGTGGGGGTGGTGAGGTCTGAGCGGGGGGAGGATTGGAAGGGCGGAGGCGGACATGAAAAGGAAGAGGGGTGAGAGGGATATAATTGACGGGGCGTGGGGGAGTTTGGATGCGGATATTTTGAGAGACGGAGGGGAGGGGGGCGTTCATGGGGCCTGAGTGAGGGAGATCGAGGGAGGCGATGTGTTGTTCGGCGATGGTGCCTTCAAAGAGCAACAGCTCGATGAAGGCTTTGATATCGTCGCGAGAGACGTAGTATTCGTGGCTTTGCATGAATTGTTTGATCGCACGAACCATCTCTTTGGCGGATTGAAAGCGTGATTCAAGCGGTCTTTCGAGGGCTTTGAGGATGATGGCTTCGAGTTCGATGGGAAAGCCTGCGCGTATGGAGGAGGGTGATTTGATGGGGCCGTGGCAGATCGCCATGGCGACGGAAGCGATATCTTTGCTCATAAAGAGGCGTTCGAGGGTGCAGACCTCGAAAAGCAAGTTGCCCATCGAAAAGATATCGGAACGATGGTCGAGTTCGCGTCCGTAGCACTGCTCGGGGGACATATAAAGGATCTTGCCTTTGGTCATGCCCGTTTGGGTTTGGTGCTCTTGGATACGACTTTTTGCGATTCCAAAATCGGAGAGTTTGACTTCGCCTTCGCGGCTCAGAAGGATGTTGTCGGGGCTGAGATCGCGGTGAACGAGGTGAAGGGGTTGTCCGTCGGCATCGTTGGCGGTGTGGGCGTGTTGGAGTCCTTCGAGGATCTCGCTAATGATGTAAACGCCGATGGGAAGGGGAAGAGGGATTTGTGAGATTGCGCTGCGCTGGAGTAGGTCGGTAAGGCTGAGGCCATCGACGTACTCCATGACGATGTAATAGGTTTCTTCGGTTTCGCCGAAGTCGAAGATGCGGACGATATTGGGGTGTTGTAGGCGAGCGATTAGGCGGGCTTCGTGGATGAACATCTTGACGTTGTT
>JADLHS010000517.1 GCA_020848635.1 Limisphaerales bacterium | reverse complement strand
CAGAATGTTTGGCGGCGTTGGATGGTGGCGCACAACCTTCCGCGTCCGGGTGGCGAAGCTCCGCGTCCGCTGCTGACGCCGTGCAGTTCGCACCAGTTCGGTGAGATGATCCAGGCGGACGAGGCGAGCCAGAAACTGTTCATTGATCGTTACCTCGAGGAAAAGTTGAACCCCGACTACTGGTGGATGGACGCCGGCTGGTATTTTCATTATGGCAAAGGCTGGCCGCAGGTCGGCACATGGGAGGTGGACACGGCCCGTTTCCCGCGCGGCTTGCGCGCGATCACCGATTACGCTCATGCGAAAGGGGTGAAGAGCATCGTGTGGTTTGAACCGGAACGCGTCACCCCCGGCACGTTTCTCTATACGAACAATCCCGCGTGGTTGCTCGGCAGTGGGGCGGGCCAGAAACTCCTCAACCTTGGTCACCCCGAGGCACTGGCGTGGCTCATCAATCATGTGGATCGAATGCTCACCGAACAGGGCATTGATCTCTACCGGCAGGATTACAACGTGGACCCGCTGAATTTCTGGCGGCGCACGGACAGCGAAGACCGTCAGGGCATCACCGAAAATCATTACGTGACCGGCTACCTTGAGTTTTGGGATGCACTGCGTCGTCGCCACCCCGGCCTGCTGATTGATTCCTGCGCCTCCGGCGGCCACCGCAACGATCTCGAAACGATGCGCCGTTCCCTGCCGTTCTTGCGCAGCGATTTCATCCAGGATGCCGTCGGAAATCAGTCTCACACCTACGGCCTCTCATTTTGGCTGCCCTATCACGGCACCGGCACGGACCAACTCAACCCCTACGACCTCCGCAGCGCCTTGGCCTGCCCGCATTTCATCGCCTGCTGGGATCTGCGCGACCGCAAACTCGATTACAACTTCATTCGTAAGACCATCGCCGACTGGCGCGGTTACGCGGACAACTACCTCGGTGACTATTATCCGATTACGCCCTACACGACTTCCAACGATGCCTGGATTGGTTGGCAGTTCGATCAACCCGAGTCGGGTCGTGGCGTGGTGCAAGCCTTCCGTCGCGCCAATAGCGTCTATGAGTCCGCCCGCTTCAAGCTGCACGGCCTCGACGCCGGAGCGCGTTACCTCCTCACGGATCTCGACGCATCCGGAGCAAATCCGCAATTCAGCGGTCGCGAGTTGATGGATGCCGGGTTGTTACTCAAGCTGGCCGAACAACCATCGGCAAAGATCGTCACCTACAAAAAAGTCCCTTGATCCGTGTTCCCAGCCCCAAACCAATATGTCCAGAACCCTGCATTCACACCGAACCCAGCTCGCAATTGCTGGCCTCGTGCTCCTCAGCTTTGTTGCTTTCAGTGTGGTTTCTGCCACCGCCGCCCAAAACCTGTACGTCTCCCAGCTTGGGGACAACTCGGATGGCTCCTCGTGGGCGAAGGCATTCCGCACCGTTCAGGCCGCGCTCAATGCGGTGCCGGATGACAAAGGCGGGCATCGCATCATCGTCCGGCCGGACACCTACATGGAGGCGAATCTGTTCGCCTCGCAAAAGGGTGCCGCCGGTGCCTACAACCAGCTTATCGGCGACACCGATGGCAGTCTCGGCTCCGGCACGAGCGGTTGGGTGATCCTCGATTCCGGCGACGCTGAAAAGGGATTCAAGAGTTACGATTGGTGGGGGACGATTCGCGCCTACAAGCGCGGGTGGTCTGCGGAGCACAAGGCCGAAACCTTTTCCTCCATCGGTTGGGATCGCTGGCAATTCAAAAACCTCTACGCCACCGGCGGCGATGCGGGCCTGTTCTTCGATCTCGTGGACACCGCCGAGCCGTTCACCGTTGTCGTCGAGGATTGCGTGAGCATTGGCCGTGCGTTTGGCGGGGGCGCGGCCAACATTCTGTCGCGGCCCGATGAACCGTGCGTTTTCCGTCGTTGCAAACTCTGGTGTCTCGACTGGTGGGGCGATGCGGCCGGCGCCTACGTGCGTGCCGAACATCCCGAGATGCCAGCCCACCCGGACTTCGTGTTCGAGGACTGCACGCTCACCGGCCCGGACAACGCTTTGCAGGCGGGCAACCCCGGTTTCGCCGGTTTCACGCGCGTGAAATTGAAGAACTGCCAGCTTGTCGCGCTCAACTTCTCGCAACCCCAGGGCAAGCCCGGTTCCGGGGTGATTCACAGCACGATCGAAGGGCGCTTCCTCCATGTGGACATCGAGGATTGCACGCTGATGGGCTGCAAGATATTCGGCGCTGGCAAAGGTGATGTCAGTTTCACGACAACCGGCGACGTGAAGGCTTATGTGCAATTCAACCAGGAAGTGCCCAAAGGCATGCACCGGCTTGGTCACTGGCCGGCGGACGTATTCCAAACCATCCTGCCGCCCGCACCCCCCGCCAATCGTCACGCGTTGAAGGTTGAGCGTCCGGATTCACGCGAGGTCTGCGAAGTTGCGCCCATTATCTGGAAGAACCGGCTGACGCTGATGAAATGTCTGCGCCCGGCCAGCGGTGGCACGAAGGCCGATTACACTCTCTCGTTTGAGGACGTGGAAACCGGACGCGAGCTGGCCCGCTTTGCCGAGGGCTACAGCCTGGCCTCCGCGATTGTTCACAAGGGTCCGATCTATGTTTTCGCGGCCCGCTTCGAGTCGGGCGACTGGAATGACGTGACCATGTTCAAATCCAAGGACCTCAAGCACTGGGAGCAGAAGGTGGTTGTGAAGCAGGAAGGGGAACACCTGTTTAACAGTTCTGTGTGCGCCACGCCCAAGGGTTTTGTGATGGCTTACGAATCCAACGACCCGAAATACACGCCGTTCACGATCAAGTTCGCGACCTCCTCCGACCTGGAAAACTGGAGCCAGTGGCCGGACACGGTGTTCGGCGCCGACCGCTATGCCGCCTGTCCGTGCCTTCGTTACGTGAACGGCAACTACTACCTGCTCTATCTCGAACACCGCACTCCGCGCTGGTGCTTTGAAACCTACCTCGCGCGCTCCAAGGATTTAAAATCGTGGCAGCTCAGTCCCGCCAACCCGATTCTGACGCCCGGCTTCAACGACGGCGTCAATGCATCCGACCCGGACATCCTCGAGTTCCAAGGCAAAACCTATCTTTACTACACGGTTGGCGACCAGCGCACTTGGTCCAAGCTCCGCCGCTCGGTGGCAGATATTCCGCTCGCCAAATTCTTTGACGGCTATTTTTCCGGCGGCGCGCCGTTGAACGCCAGTCCTCCCGCAGCGAACCACTGAGCCAATTCCTTCATCCAGCCGCGCGAAGCCGATTGTGCTACGGTCCACAGCCT
>JADLHS010000516.1 GCA_020848635.1 Limisphaerales bacterium | reverse complement strand
TGCCAGAACGTCTGCCAGCCATTCGCGCCCAAGGTAAGCGCCGCCTGTTCCTGGTCTGTGCCCGTGGCCTGCATCACGGGAATCAACTCGCGCGCGACGAATGGGAACGTGATGAACACCGTCGCCAACACAATGCCCGGCACGGCGAAGATGATCTTTAGGTCATGCTCGCTCAACCACGGGCCGAAGAAACCCTGCAAACCGAACAACACGATGAACATCAAGCCCGCCACCACCGGCGAGACCGAAAAGGGCAGGTCAATCAGCGTGATGAGCAGCGCTTTGCCTCGAAACTCGAACTTGGCAATGGCCCAAGCTGCCGCCAGACCGAACAGCACGTTCAACGGCACGCTGATCGCCGCCACCAGCAAGGTCAGTTTGATCGCCGACCACGAATCCGGATGGGTCAACGCCGACCAGTACGCCGACCCGCCTTTGGCAAACGCCTGCACGAACACATTGGCCAGTGGCAGGAAGAGGAACACCAAGCAGAACAACATCGCAATGGCGATGAGCGTCCACTTCGCGAGAGGTGATTCTTCCGTGCCACGTTGGGATTTCTTGCGGCCTGCCGCCCATTGCTTTTTGGTAATGCCGGCCATGTCAGTTCAAAAACTTGTTCGCCCACTGCTCCAACAGATTGATGAATCCCAGCAATCCAAAGGAAAAGATCAACAGCACCACCGCCAATGTCATCGCCCCTGCGTAATCATATTCCTCCAACCGCATCACGATGAGGTACGGAGCGATCTCGGTCTTGAACGGCAGGTTGCCCGAGATGAATACAATCGAACCGTATTCGCCAATCGCCCGCGCGAATGCCAGGGCGAAGCCCGTGATGATGGACGGCAGCAGCGACGGGGCGATCACGCTCAGGAATGTTCGCAACCGCCCGGCCCCGAGGGTCGCGGCGGACTCCTCCACCTCACGTTCAAAGTTTTCAATCACCGGTTGCAGGGTTCGCACGACAAATGGCATCCCGACGAAAGTCAGGGCGATGACGATCCCGAGCGGTGTGAACGCGCCCTTGATGCCCAACGGCACCAGATATTTGCCCAGCCAACCGTTCGTTGCGAACAGGTTCGCCAACGTCAATCCCGCGACCGCCGTCGGCAGGGCAAACGGAAAATCCACCATCGCATCAATGAGCCGGCGACCAGGAAACTCATAGCGGGTCAACACCCAGGCGAGCAGCGTGCCAAACACGGCATTCGCCAGTGCCGCGATTAAAGATGCGCCAAAGGTGAGTTTGTACGCCGCCAGCGCCCGCTCCGTCGTCGCCAGCCGCCAGAACTCGCTCCACGGAATGCCGAGCGTCTTGAGGATGATGCCGCCGATGGGAATGAGGACAATCGCGCTCAAGTAAAAGAGCGTAAACCCCATCGTCAGGCCGAAGCCGGGCATTGCATTGAATGTTCGCTCGCGTTTCACCAGCTATTGACTCTCCACCCGTCCCCAACGAACCCATTGCCGGAACGGTGGCTCAGATCTCGTAATCCCGGCGCGGCCGGGCGCGGCCGAAAGCAATGCGATTCCACACTCGCTCGTGAACGTAGTAAAGGGCAATCTTGGTAAACAGTTCCACGAAACCAATGGACAGCGCCAGCCTAATTTTCCCGGTGACGAAGTACGACACGACCACCGTATCCAAGGTTCCGGTTACCCGCCAGGACAGAGCCTTGGCGATGCTGCGATAAGGCTTTTCTCTCATGTTCGGCTTGTCAGTAATTGCGGGCTGCGCCCCGCGACTGCTTGGCTAGCGGCTTGAACGTTGGATCTGATCGAAGGAGCCACCGTCCGCAAAGTGCGCCTTGTGCGCCTTCTGCCAGCCACCGAACACTTCATCAATCGTGAATAGACTGAGTTTGGTGAATTGACTCGCATACTCCGCCGCCGCCTTTTCCGAGCGCGGACGATAGAAGTTCCGCCCGGCAATCGCCTGACCTTCGTCCGAATACAGAAATTTGAGATACGCATTGGCCACGGCTTCATTGCCATTTTTCTTCGCCACTTTGTCCACGACCGTCACCGGCGGCTCCGCCAGAATGCTGACGGACGGAACAACCATTTCGAATTTGTCCGCGCCGTATTCCTTGAGCGCGAGAAACGCCTCGTTCTCCCAGCCCACCAACACGTCACCGATTTCGCGCTGAATAAACGTCGTGGTTGCCCCACGGGCGCCGGTATCCAGGACCGGGACGTTTTTGTAGAACTTCGCAACAAAATCCTTGGCCTTGGCTGCGTCGCCGCCGTTCTTGAGCACGTAACCCCACGCCGCCAGATAAGTCCAGCGCGCCGCGCCGGAGGTCTTGGGATTGGCCGGAATGATTGCCACGCCCGGCTTTACAAGGTCGTTCCAATCCTTGATGCCTTTGGGATTCCCTTTGCGCACCAGAAACACAATCGTCGAGGTGTAGGGCGCACTGTTGCTTGGCAATCGTTTTTGCCACGCGGGCGGAAGCAGTTTCGCCTTTTCGGCAATTGCATCCACATCGTAGGCCAGCGCGAGCGTGACGACATCGGCGGAAAGGCCGTCAATCACCGAGCGCGCCTGCTTGCCCGAACCGCCGTGGGATTGATCAATCTTCACGGTGTCGCCGGTCTTTTCCTTCCAATACTTCGTGAACGCCGCGTTGTATTCCGTGTAAAGTTCGCGCGTAGGATCGTACGAAACGTTGAGCAGCTTGAAGTCTTTGGCGTTCACTGCCACCACTGTACCAAAGCCCGCCAGGGCGAAGGCAAACAGGTGGATGAGTTTGATTGTTTTCATTTGGTTGAATCCTTTCTTTGGTCACTGCTTAAAATGCGAGTTGGAGCCGTGTCATGAATACATTTTCGTCCTGGTGCGTTACCGTAGCCGGCGGCACCAGTGATCGGCTGATGGCAGGATTCACGTCCCCACCCCCTTCGAACCACGTCTTGGAGTAGCTCGTGAGCACCCGGACATTCTTG
>JADLHS010000515.1 GCA_020848635.1 Limisphaerales bacterium | reverse complement strand
GGCTTCGCCCGAAGTGCGGATTGCGTGCGGATGCGTCCATGGCTGGCGACGTCAACGCGGAGAGCGCTGCTTTGTGACGATGCATTCCAACAGCCGCTGCTGGGTGGCCTGCAGGTGTTTGACCATCACTTCTGCGCAGCGTTGCATGAGTTGGTAGCCCATTTCGTGGTCGTGTTCGCACTGCTCCCGCAGGCGGGTCCCATAGAAAAAGATCATCCGGGTGGACTCCAATGCGCGGGCGGTTAACTGGAGAGAATACGGCGGAATCAGCCAGGACCAGCCCAGGTCATCGCCCGGGCCCAGCGTCTGAATGGGGATTATGCCATGCTCCTCCACCACCGTTTCCAGCACGACTTTGCCTTCCATGATGAGATAGAACCGATTGGCCGGGCTGCCTTCCTGAAAGATCAACTGCCCCGGCACAAATCGCATGTCCATGGCGGAAGCGGTGAGCAACCGCAAGAGCCTGGCATTTAGCCCCTGAAAGAATGGTTGTTGGGCGATGAGCGCATAAAGTGGTTCTGGCATGAAATCGCCACTGCCGGGCGCAGCGCACCCCAAGCTCTCTGGAGCCGGGGTGGGTGGATCGGGAACCGGAACGGTCGGGGCCGGGATCGTCATAAATCCGCGGTTAAGTCCTGGGTGGCTTGGCGCATTTGGTCATGCTCGGCGCCGGCGATGCCCTCCTCAATAAGTCTCTCCCCATCGCTTCGTCCTTCGGCGTCCTCATCCTCGCTGGCTGCCACCGGGACTTTGTGCCCGCTGGACCCGGGCACTGGATCCCAGCGTTCGGACTCGGGCGCTGATTCCAGCACTGCCTCCTTCGGGTCGGCGTCCGGTTCCCCCGTCAATTCCCGTTTGGCCTGTTCCCATTCCGATTTGGACACGTCCACCGCGGTGTGACCATTGATGACCGCCAGTTCCGCCGCCCGTTCCCGTACCATTTTGCGGGTCACCGTGCCAAGCCCGGCGGAATTCTCGGTTAAAGTTCCTTCTTTGAGCAGATTGGTTTTCATGGGTTGATGAATCACCTTCCGTGCGGAAGCGTTTGTGGGTTATACGACGTTTTCATCTGGCGTGCGCCGCGATCCTCGCGCGGGTCGCGGGATTGAGCGGAAGCGGTCTCCCGCTTTTTGGCCTTTGGGGTGGAGGTGGCGGCTCCGGGATTCGGCGACTGCCGGCTCCGGGATTCGATTGAAACGGGCGTAAGGATCATAGTGAATCAGGGGGGGCATGGCTATTTTGTCGCTTGGGAATGGGCTTCGACAAACCATAGCCACTTGTCAATGCCGCGCGAGATTTCGGTGAACAAATCCGCCGTGTCGGCATCATCCAGTTCCTCCGCTTGCTTGATTGTGCTGCGGGCTTCGTGGCCGAAGGTGGAAAGCGCCCGGGCCACGGCTTCGACATGCGTCATTCCATCTGCGATCGCGAGCGGGTACTCTGCCAGCCGCGTGTGCGCCGCCGCCACGCGCACCGTGCCTTCGGCGATGCCGCCGAGTTGGACGATGCGTTCGGCAATCATATCCACGTACGACGCCACGGCCTCGTGCACCTGGTCGAAGAGTTGGTGCAGGCCGATGAAGCTTGGACCTTTCACGTTCCAATGCGCCTGTTTCATCTGCATTTGCAAATCCACTGCGGAGGCCAGCCGCTGATTCATCAGCGCGGTGAGTTCCAAGCGCCGGTTCTGGGAGAGGTCATTTTCGGTTTCATACATTTTGATGGCTGCTGCGATTTTGGTTATGGAGGCACTCATAGTTTGATAAGGGCTCGGCGGTTTGCTGGTGGGGTTTGCTTTACGTTTGTTTGTGGAATCCATGAATTCGGGTGAGGTTGCGTTCCGCGATCAATTCCGCCTCGGCCGCCAGCCAGTGCTGCACCTCGTGGCCGGGCAGCGAACCCTGATTCACATAGCTGAAGTAGGCCCGGCGGGCCACTTCATCGGCGGCGGGCACGAAATCAATTTCATTTTGATCCACGTCCTCGGTCGCAACTAGCGACGGGGTATTGGCAGCCGGCGGGGTTTTGGGGTGGGTGAATTTGTGATGTTTCATAAATGGAGCCATGTCTCGGGGGCAATCAAACAACCGTGCCAACCGCAGCCAGATGGTGCGGGGGACTTTGCTCAACCGCTGCCTTCGTCAAATTCACATACACCGTGGATTCGTCGTAACTAATCCGGCCTACCTGGAGTGTGGGGATCTGCACCTCTTTGCCGGAAAGCCGATGGCCGGTTTTGACCACCAATTGACCGATCGCCCAGCTTTGGTCATCCATGATAAAATCGCAGATGTGCCCGATCGTGCCATCGCTCGCCTGGATGTGGTACCCGTTCACGGCCTGCGTGCTCCGGAGATGGGCATCGGCCGGTTCGGTTTGCGGGCCGCTCGCGGTAACGGGTTCGCGGGGGAGGGTTGTTGCGGGCAGTTCCAGAATTGGAAAGCCGCTCATGCCCCACAACGCATCCCCCTGCCAATAGTAGGGCCAACCGAAATAGCGGTAATATTCCTCCTCATACTGGCGCGACACCGGCTTGTGCGATTCGATCGAAGGACTGTTTTCGATCTGCTTCCGGGTCAGGTTCACGCGCAGGATTCTTTCGGCCGGGTCGAGACGGCCAAGCGAATGGGGCGCGAGGAGCACCTGGCGTCCCGCCAGCCACGAACCCGTGTCCGCGACCAGATACCGAACCGCCCAGTTCTGGTCGTCAAAATACAAATCTTTCACGTGGCCGATTTCGCCATCGGACGCCCCGAGTTTGTTGCCGTATAATAGTTGAATGCTTCGCATCATAAATCTGCCTTGCTTGTGTTCGGCGCTTGCGTTTTCGGCTCGCGACGCCGCGCCCGGAACGCCAGCCAGAGGGTGGAAACCAAGCCCGCGCCCTTGAGTAAGGGTTGGAGCCAGGTAGGGTTCGTAACGGCAGCGACGGAACGGCCGCGCCGGAAGGCGGCCACGCCCGCTGCCAGCAAGGCCGCCACGGAGGCGATCGAGCTGAACGTTTTGGCGCGGTCGGTGAGCGCGTGAACGCCCGCCGTCATCGCGACCAGATCGTCAACCAATTGTTCGCGGTTCAACTCGCTTTCCGCGATCAACAATTGCTTTCGTGATTCCAGCCGGTTCATTCGAGAGTTCCTTCCAGACAGGCACGATCCTTTCGGAGTTGATCGAGGGAGGCGGAAAGCGTTTGCCAGTCGCGCAGCCGGACCGTGAGTCGCCGGGCGAGCCAAGCCCCGGCTACGCCATAGAGGCCGGTCAAGGTCAGGAGGACAATCACCGGGGAGCAGGCCCACAACCCAACCACGATGGCCGCCGTGAGCGTAAGTCCGGCCAGCAGACCGAAGGCCGCCATCCCGAGGCCCAGAAGAAAGGCGTGCAGGAGTCGCTCGCGCTCCTCCTGCACTTCCACCAGTAACAATTCTAGGCGGTTTTCACCGATGATCAACAGCCGGCGGGCGAAGCGCTTGGACGAAGTGCCCAGCGGCTCGAAGTTGGCGGTGGCGGTTTCCATGACCGTTCAGTCGCAATGGCGCGAACCCCGGCGGGCGATCAGGTAGCCGAGCAGGACGCCGACGCCGACGCCGACCGCGATGGCGGGATAGGGATGTTCATGCACCGCCACGTCAGCCGCCTTGGCGCCTTCGACCGCCTGCTCGCGAACTCGGCCATAGATTTCCTTGCCGCGTTCGAGCGCCGCGGCGAGCCGCTTGCGGGCTTCCCCGACTTTTTCGCCCGCCACGTCGGCGGTGGCGGCCATCAAGGCGCGGGCATCGTCGGCCAGTTGGCCCATGTCATTGCTGATTGCTTGTGTTTCTTTGTTCATACTCTCTGTGTTTTTGGTTTGTTTGCGTTTTTTAGTGGTAAATTTTCCGCGTTGGCGAGATGAGCGGCCTCGGGCGAACTCGCCACCTTCAGCACCGAGTTTCGGCCGCCGTACGGGTTGGGCACGGTTTCGGTGGCTAGCGGATCGGGCATCCATTGGCCGTCCACCACCAGGCAGTACTCATAGGTGCCGGGCGTTAAAGCGGTTTCCTTGAGCCAATGCCCGCTCCCGATGGGATGCAGCGTTTTGGCTTCGGGCTGCCAGTGGTTGAAGGTGCCCGCGATACAAACGGTGGTGGCGGTAGGGTGCGTGAATTCAAAGCGCACGGGCACAAGCTGCGGCCCGGAGCTCGGGGCGTTGTCGTGGTTATGGTTGTGTTTCATAGCTGGTAATGGGTGGGAATGGCGGACGCGGGAGCTGCAATGAGTTTTTCATTTCCTGCGGTCACCATGCACTGAAAGGACGGGCGGGCGCTATGGGGTGTTACCCTACCTGGGTGATTTTGGAAGCACGGTTCGTTCGGGGCGCGGCCATGCGGGTGACGGCTTCGCGCCGATTCCCAAAACGCAGAGTGGCGTCGGGCGAGAACGGAATTCAGATTCTTGCGAGTGCGCATTCAGACTTGTCGCGTGTCCGGCTCCGAGCCAATTGGTCCCTGCCGTTCCTGCAGCTGGATGGACATCGCAATTGCGTCGTGGAAACTGCCGGGGTTCAGATCGTCCTTGCTCACGAAGGTGGCGGCCATGGTTTCGAGATCCCGCGCGATGGTCTCGCGCCGCTCACCCGACACCACAACGACGGGAACACGCAGGCCCTTTTCGCGGATGGCGCGCAAGACCTCCGCCCCATCCGGTTGCGCCATGTTCCAATCCAGGACGACCAATGCGTACCGATGTCGGTGAATCTTTTCCAGCGCCTCCGTTCCGTCCGCGGCACACTCCACCGTCAGGTCCCGTTCCACCAACCAAGCCTTGCCGAGCAGCCGGATCGTAAGCCGCCGATCCAGCTCCATGTCGTCCGCCACCAGCACCCGGAACTGAAGGGGGGCGGTTGTGTCGCGGATGCGCGCAAAGTTCATCGCTTCACCGGGGGTGAGTTCTTTCATTGCCCCCGTTCGCAAATCCCGGGTGAATACCGGCAGGGCATGCTTAGCCATGCTTGACCCATAGCAGAAAAATGGGGCCAGTGGTATGGGGTGTTTGCCCTATGCGCAAACTCTGGAACCAAGCGGGAAGCTCCAACCCGGGCAGTTCAGGCGTCCGCGTATTCGGTTGCTGGTTTTTGGGCCTGCGGCAAGGCTGGATAATTACCCCGCGACCGTCGTTCGGCGGTCGCAGGGTTCGGCATTTATCCCCGAGCGGCTGTGGGCAGCTTAGGTAGGATACGAAGTCTGCTCGGTTGCCGGATTTTCCCTGGCGGAAGTTGATTTCCCTATGGTGCAGGCATCCTGCGCATCGGCTGGCTTGAAGCGGAGGAACGCCGGTTGGGCAAGCGCGCCCCAATGCCCGCCGTGGACGAATTCCATTCCGGACGGGTGGCGGGTTTCAAGTATCCCGAGTGTGCACCCGAAGCCAAGGAGCGCGCTATGGGGTGTTACCCTACCCGAACGCCCCAAGCCTGCGATCCGTTTGCGCTGGGCAAATTGGGGCGAGCGGTCGGATCAACCTTGCGTCGAGGCCTAACGCACTTCTTCCAATTGAGACCAAGGCTTTTCCCAGTGGTGGCGAGGAACGCCCTAGTCGCGGCTCGGCCGCGTGAGACGTAACGGTACTCATGCGAAAAGTCTTTGAGCGAACCGCGGGTCATACCGAGAAAACCAGGCGTTGGTCTTTGGGATTCATGGGGCTCACCCGTGTTCTGGGCGGAATCCTTTTGGTCGCCTTGCTTAACCATCCCGGCCAAGTGATCAGCGCCTCGCCTCCCGGCTACAGTGTGGCCCTGGCGTGGGAAGGCAGTCCAAGCCCCGAAGTCACCGGCTACCGCGTTTATTATGGCGGGGCAAGTGGAAATTATACGAACAGTGTCGTGGTGGGGAACGTCACGACCAATACCGTTCCGGCGTTGACGAGCGGGGCCACCTATTTCTTTGCCGTCATCGCGTTCGATGCCAACGGACTGGAAAGCACCTTCTCAAACGAGATTGCCTATACCGTACCCGGAGACCTTTCCACCGTGCAGCTCCGCATCGGCCCAGGCCGGGAAGTGATCCTGACCGTGGCCGGGCCGGCGGGTCGCACCTATAATCTCCAAGCCTCGGAGGATTTCACCACCTGGACCGCCATTGGTGCGGTGACGACCGGGGCCGGCGGTTCCGTTGACTTTACGGATGCGAACGCCGCGAGTTACGCGACGCGGTTCTATCGCAGCCAAAGCACCCAGCCCTGACGCCCAAGTTGGGGCGCATGATTTGGAGATTATGAATGCATCGGGACAACGCAGAGCCCTCGACCCAGCGGTCAAAGCCGCAAGCGGGGGAAAAGCACTCCGTCCTTCACCGATCAAGCGTCAACGGCACGAGAATTTGAAGCTCTATCTCTGTCAGCGATGCTGGGGCCGGTTCGGCCTGCATCGGGCGGCGGCGTTGCGCGCCGGACACTGGCGCTGGCATCTTGTGGGTATTGGCCGGGAGCTGCATTTCGCGAAGGCCCCTACCACAATTCGTGGCCATGCTTCCTGAAACGCCGTTCGATCTTGTCCCAGGCGTTGTTGAGCTGGATCGTCTGCTCGAGACTGCCGCCCCGTTTGTCCGGATGCACGCGGGCAATCTGTTTCCGATAGAGCCGGCGGGCCTGCTCCAGCACCTGCAGATGGTTGATGCGGCGCAGCCAGAACGACCCGTTCTCACTTAACCGCCGGACGTAAAGCATCTGGCGCGGCACGCCCAGGTCTTTGAGCAGTCCGACGATGTAACCGGTGGGCCCGGTTAGTTGTCGCTTCCGTCGGCGCGCGAGTTCAAAGGGCATGGCGTTCACGAGTGGCTCCGGGTGTGAATCGGTTCCTGCGCGCCGCTCCCCGCCTGCCGGCGGGAGTCCAAGCCCAGGGAGTCCCGGAAAGGAAGCAACCAGCATGGGGTTGGGCCGCACACGTCAGCTTTCTTGCGGGATCAAACCCACCCGCAGCGCGAAACGCACGAGACCCGGAATGTCATGCACGTTCAAGCCGGTCATCAACTTCATCCGATGATACTCGACCGTCTTGGGGCTGACCTTCAGGAGTTCGGCGATGCCTTTGGTGTTCT
>JADLHS010000514.1 GCA_020848635.1 Limisphaerales bacterium | reverse complement strand
ATTCATCCTGGGAAAACTGCGCGACCGCACCCGCTTCACGGCGCGGGCGATGTTTGGGGAATACGCCTTGTATGCGGACGGCAAAGTGGTGGCGCTGGTCTGCGACAATCTGCTCTACGTCAAAATCCTCCCTGCCAGCCAGGAACTGGAGCGCCAGTGTGAGCAAGGCGAACCCTATCCGGGCGCGAAGCCGCATTACCTGGTTGAAGAAGGCCAACTCGCCACGATTGCGAACCTGCCCGCCATTCTAGGTGACATCGCCGCGTCTCTTCCGCAGAAGAAAAAGCCAGTCTGGCGGAAACGCGCGGGCTGAAATCCGCGTCACCGCGGAGGCTCATCCAAACCATTTGAAATGAACCCGCTTGATCCGGACCTGCGGCCGGCGGTTCCCGCAGCGGCAGGTCCGCCGGAAAGATTTCCCTTTCGCCCGGGCGTCGGCTAGTCTCGCGGCGCCATGATCCTAGCGCCTGAAGAACTGCGACGGTTGGTCGAACTCAAGCATCGTTCCCCCCACGCAGTTCTGGGCATGCATTCGCTGGCGGATGGTTCCGGCTTGGTGGTGCGCGCGTTCCTGCCGTCGGCTGGCAAGGTGGCGGTTCATCCGGTCGGGGAAAAAGGCCCGCCACCGTTTGAACTGCAGCGTATTCATCCGAAGGAGGGGGTCTTCGAGGGGGTCACCACCGCGGCCAAGCAGGTTTACCCTTACGAAATCGTGGTCACAACCGCAGATGGTTCGGTTCAGCGCCAGCGCGATCCGTATTCCTTTCTGCCGACGTTGAGTGACGAGGATTTGTATCTCCTGGGCAAGGGCGACGAACGGCGGCTGTATGAGAAGCTCGGCGCGCAACTCCGCACCCTGGACGGGGTGGCGGGGACGAGTTTTTCCGTGTGGGCGCCGAACGCCCAGCGCATCAGCGTGGTGGGCGATTTCAACGCCTGGGATGGCCGGGTGCATCCGATGCGCTCGCTCGGGTCGTCCGGCATTTGGGAGCTGTTCCTGCCCGGCGTGGGGGAGGGCGCGCATTACAAATTTGAACTGCGCGATCATAACAACCGCATCCGGCTGAAGACCGATCCGTGCGGGTTGTTTTTTGAGGTCGCGCCGAAGAATGCCGCCATCGTCTGGAACAATCGCAAGTTCACCTGGACGGATGACGCCTGGCTGAAGCAGCGGCGCGCGAGTGATCCCCTCCGGTCGCCGGTGAGCATTTACGAATTGCATCTCGGTTCGTGGCGCAAAAAATCCAAGAGCGAATCCCTGGGCTACCGCGGCATCGCCGAACCGCTGATCGCGTACTTGCAGCAAATGGGCTTTACGCATGTGGAATTCATGCCGCTGGCAGAGCACGCGTATTATCCGTCGTGGGGGTATCAGGTCACCGGTTTCTACGCGCCGACGAGCCGGTACGGGTCGCCGGAAGATTTGCAGTATCTGGTCAACGAACTGCACAACGCCGGCTTCGGCGTGATCGTGGACTGGGTGCCGGCGCATTTTCCCCGCGATGACTGGGCGCTGGCGCGGTTCGACGGCACGGCGCTCTACGAGCACGACGACCCGCGCAAAGGGGCGCATCAGGATTGGGGGACGTTGATCTTCAACTTCGGCCGGCACGAGGTCGTCAATTTCCTGATCGCCAACGCGCTGTTCTGGTGCGACCGCTTCCACATTGACGGCCTGCGCGTGGACGCCGTGGCCTCGATGCTGTACCTCGATTATTCGCGCAAGGCGGGGGAGTGGATTCCCAACCAGCACGGCGGGCGGGAGAACCTGGAGGCGATCGCGTTTCTCAAACAGTTCAACCATCTGGTGCATACGGAGTTTCCTGGGGTGATGACGATTGCCGAGGAGTCCACCGCCTGGCCGCAGGTGACGCGGCCACCGTATCTCGGCGGCCTTGGGTTCTCATTCAAGTGGAACATGGGCTGGATGCACGACACGCTGGAGTATTTCAAGCGGGATCCCGTGCATCGCAAGTATCACCAGAACGACCTCACCTTCGCGATGATCTATCATCATCACGAGAATTTCATCCTGCCGCTGTCGCACGATGAGGTGGTGCATGGCAAGCATTCCTTGCTTGGCCGGATGCCGGGCGACGACTGGCGGCGCTTCGCGAACCTGCGCGTGCTGCTCGGCTATCAGTGGCTGTTCCCCGGCAAGAAACTGCTGTTCATGGGCTGCGAAATTGGTCAGAGCGGCGAGTGGAACGCCAACGGCGAAGTGGAGTGGTGGTTGCTCGAGGCCGGCCCCTACCACGCGGGGGTGCAGAAACTCATCGCGGACTTGAACCAACTGTATCGGGCCGAGCCGGGTTTGTGGCAGTCGGACTTCGAGCCGGAGGGCTTTTCGTGGATTGATGCGTCGGATAATCTGAACAGTGTGATCTCCTTTGTGCGGCGGGATGTGGATCGGGTCAGCGAGGTGGTGGTGATTTTGAATCTCACCCCGGTGACCCGGAAGCAATACCGCATCGGCCTGCCGCGCCCGGGCAAATGGCTCGAGGTGTTGAATAGCGACGCCGCAGTTTATGCCGGCAGCAATGTCGGCAACCTCGGCGGCGTGCTGTCCGAGGACGTGGACTGGCACAACCAGTCGTACTCGGCGGAATTCACCCTGCCGCCGATGAGCGTCCTGGCGTTTCGCCCGGAGCGGGCGGCGGTGGTGGAGGTGGTGGCAACCCCCGCGAAAGAAAAATCGAAGCCGAAGGCCATACCTCCGGTGACGTCCGGTTCAAAGCCAGCAATTTGAGATGCGTCTCGTTTTCCGGCGGGAAAGGGTTCTGGTTTCGGGAACGAGGACGAATTTGAAACCAAGTTTATGCCTCAAGTCTTTCACGCCCTTGGCCTCCACATGCATCAGCCGCTGGGCAACCTCGTGGCGCTGCACAATTCCGACGAACGGTGGGAAGCCAAGCAAATCCTCTGGTGCTACGATCGCGTGACCCGGATGCTCGACCGCTACTGGGACGTGGCGCGGCTGCACCTGAGTTTCTCTGGCACGCTGCTCAAACAACTGGAAGATCCCGGCGTGCGGGAAACCTTCAGCGATGTGGTGGATATCGCGGATTTCATGCATCGCTTTCGCTGCGCCAACCTCGAATTCGTCGGCAGCGGTTTGTATCATCCAGTTTATCCGCTAACGCCCCCCGCCGATTGGGACGGGCAGACGGATTGGTGGAAGGGTCTGGGCCGCCACCTCTTGGGCCGGGACACGTTCAACGGGTTTTGGCCGCCGGAGATGGGTTTCTGCATGGAGATGATTCCGATGCTGGCACGGCACGGCTTCAAATACGTGCTGGTGGATTCCATCTACCTCAAACCCAAGCGCGAGATGCGCTGGGAGGAAACCCGCTATCGTCCGTATCTCGCGCGGTTCGGCGGGGCGCAAATCATCGTCGTGCCGCGGGATCGCGATCTCTCCAACGCGCAACTCTCCGGTCTCGACCCTGGCTGGTTTCAGAACGAAGTGCTCGAGCGTACCAAGCACTGCAATTTCCCGGCCCTGGTGACGACCTGGACGGACGGCGAGAATGGCGGTTGGTTTCGCACCGCCCAGGTGGAGGGCGGGTTCTGGGGGTTCTTTTATCTGCCAATCCTGGAGCGTTACCGCGCGGGCACGCTTGGTTTTACGCCGATTCATATCAGTGAGTATTTGCGCCGTTTTCCGCCGACGGAGGAAGTGGAGGTGCATCGCGGGGCCTGGAACACGGAACAACAGTGGGGTGGCGACTTCACGCAATGGACCGGATCGCTGCTGCAGAAGAAGGGCTGGGACGAAGTCCGCCGCGCCAGTGATTACTACTGGCAGGTGAAAAAGACCTTTGATCAGCAGGCGGACAAGCTGGCGAATGCCGATGAGATTCGGCAGTTGATGGTTCGCGCCTACGACCATCTGCTGACGGCGGAGACGAGTTGCAACTTTTACTGGGGCAGCCGCTGGGTGCATCGGTCGTTCGATGATTTGGAGCAGACGTATCATTTGCT
>JADLHS010000513.1 GCA_020848635.1 Limisphaerales bacterium | reverse complement strand
GGTGTTTTTGTGGTGTTGATTCCCAAGTAAGCCGAGGAAAGTTTCCCCCGTGGGGGATTGGGCTGCGGGCTGGCGCTTCGACTCGTTCACAACACCTCGAGGCGCTGCCGGGCCAAGCCCGGTTCCGGTTCCGTGCGTTCGTGACCAAACCCGGCGCATGGGATTCCAAGCCCAACAATCAAACGGCGCAGTTCGTTTTTTTATTCCCGTGTGGCAAAAAAGAAACGGCGGCCCGTTACCGGACCGCCGTTTGCGAATGCTTGTGGTTTGGCTTACAGACCCTTGCTGAGCATGTGCTTGATCAAATCGCCCACGCGGCAGCTGTAACCCCACTCGTTGTCATACCAGCTCACGAGTTTGAAGAACTTGTTGTTCAGCTCGATGCCCGAACCGGCGTCATAGATCGAAGACAGTTCGCAGTGGATGAAGTCGGAGCTGACCACTTCGTCCGTGGTGGAACCGAGAATGCCCTTGAGATAGGTCTCGCTGGCTTTCTTCATCGCGGCGCTGATCTCGGCGTAGCTCGTTTCCTTCACGGTCTTCACCGTGAGATCCACGACGGAGACGGTCGGCGTGGGAACGCGGAACGCCATGCCGGTGAGTTTGCCCTTCAATTCCGGCAGCACGAGGCCCACCGCTTTCGCAGCGCCGGTGGTGGACGGAATCAAATTCTGCGCGGCGGTGCGGCCCCCTTTCCAATCCTTCTTACTCGGGCCATCCACGGTTTTCTGCGTGGCCGTGTAGCTATGTACGGTGGTCATCAGGCCTTCGGCGATGCCGAAGCCCTCCTTGAGCAACACGTAGCAGACCGGCGCCAGGCAGTTTGTCGTGCATGAAGCGTTCGAGACGATGTGATGCTTCGACGCGTCATATTTGTCGTGGTTGACGCCCATGACGACCGTGAGGCAATCGCCTTTGGCGGGAGCGGAAATGATGACCTTCTTCGCGCCGGCGGTGATATGGCCCTGCGCCTTTTCCACATCGGTAAACAGGCCGGTGGATTCGATGACAAGCTCCACGCCGAGCGCTTTCCACGGGAGTTCCGCGGGCGATTTGGCGCTGACGACTTTGATTTCCTTGCCGTTCACGACGAGCACGTCGTCTTCGGCCTTGTCGGCGGAAGATTTCTTGGAACTGACCTCGCCTTTGAAGCGACCCTGGATCGAGTCATATTTAACGAGATACGCCAGATTGTCGGCGGGAACGATATCGCCGACCGCGACGACTTCGATGTCCTTGCCCACCATGCCTTGTTCGACCAGCGCCCGGAACACCAGGCGGCCAATGCGGCCGAACCCATTGATTGCTACTTTCACTGCCATAATTTCAGTTTCGATTTCAGTTTAGGTTAAAAAACGACAGCGCATGATAACCGGCAACGGCCGTGGGTCAACGAGGAAACGAGGCCGGATCCGGGGCTGGGCGCTTGCCCTGACCGTGCGGAGTGGACGTGACCACGCGGGATTACCGATTCCGCACGAAGAGCTTTCCGGGTAACTGCCGCACCACACGTTTCATTTCCAGACTCAGGAGGGCCACGCTCACGGTCGAACTCGGCAGGCCGCTGGCCCGGATGACTTCGTCAATCGTGGTTTCATCATCGGACTTGAGCGCGTCGTACACTTTTTGTTCCGGCGCCGAAAGTTCGAGGGTGGCCAACACCCCGGTCTCGCCGGGTGACGGTGGTCGGTTGCTGCCCGGAAACAGGTATTCAAACTCGCTCAGAATATCTTCCGCGCCTTCGCACAACTTCGCGCCCTTCTTGATCAGGTCGTGACAGCCTTTGCTGCGCGGCGAATCAATCCGTCCCGGCACGGCGAAGACCTGCCGCCCGTATTCGGTGGCGAAGTTGGCGGTGATGAGCGCGCCACTGGTGAGGTTGGCCTCGACGACCACAGTGCCGAGCGTCATGCCGGCGACGATGCGGTTGCGGATGGCGAAGGACTGCCGGTCGCCGTTGCGATTGAAGGGAAACTGCGTCATGACGGCCCCATTGGCGGCGATGCGTTCAAACAACTCCGCGTTCTCCGGCGGGAACACGATGTTGATGCCGGTGCCGAGGACGCAGATCGTTCGGCCCTTGGCACTCAGCGCGCCCTGATGCGCCGCCGTGTCAATCCCGCGCGCCCCGCCGCTCACCACCGTGACGCCGACATAGGCCAGTTGGTACGCCAGCTTCCGCGCCGTCTCGATGCCGTAATGTGTCGTCTGCCGCGATCCGACCATGGCCACGCCGTTCTTGTCCTTCGCGGTCAAGGCCCCCTTCACATAAAGCACCAGCGGCGGATCGTAAATCTGGCGCAGCGATTCGGGATAGGCGGCATCGCTTTGGATCAGGACCTGGCATCCGAAATCTTGGATGCGCTTAAGCTCGCTGGCGAGGTCCACGGATTTTTCCCAACCCACGATGGCGTCCGCGGTGTCGTCGCCAATGCCGCGCGCCTGCATTAACTGCGGTTTGGAAGCGGCGAGGATCGCGGGGGCTTCTCCGAAATATTCCAGCAACGATCGGGCGCGCACCGGGCCGACGCCTTCAATGAGATTGAGCGCCACATGGGCTTCGTGGGAATCCATGCGCCGTGCATAGCGAGGATAAGCCAACGATGCAAGCCGGGAAAAGGGGGCCGTGGATTTCAACCACCAAGTTCAGGCGACCGTCCGAATGGCATCGAGTTCGATCTCAAACAGCAAATCACTTCGGCAGATGTCACAGCCGGTGCGGACGACGGGCAGGGTCGTCTGTTCGTGCCGCGCGCACCAGGCTTCCCAGAGCGGCGCCGCCGCGGGTGATTTGAAGTAAACCGTGGCACGGGTCACATCCGCAAGGGACATCTGTCGCTCCTCGAGGATTGCCTGGACGACCTGCATTGAAAGCTCGATTTGTGCCCGCACATCCCCGACGTGGGCCGTTTGACCCTCCGGCGCAATGCTCGCGGTGCCGGAAACAAGGAGTTGGCGAAAACCAGCGGAATTGATTTCTACGGCCCGGCTGAACGCGCTGCCATAGGACGGCGCGGCGCATTGCAGCGGCGAAGCGACGACCTGTACCGCGCGGGATTTCGCAGCGTGTGATTTCACCGCCCACGCCGCCGCTGTCAACGCCGCCCCCGCCGGATTTCGTCCGCTCACACCCGTGCTGGCCGGGACGCCACCGGCGCGTAGTTCGTTCCGCGCAAAGAAGTCGTTTCGGGCGTGGTTGAAATCGCCGTACCAAGAAAGAATGTCATCCAGAAAAAACCAGGTGCGCGCCATATCCTTCATCGTCATTCCTGCCTGGGCCAATGCGGCCTGCAGGTTTTCAAAGGTCCGCGTGGTTTGTGCCCGTGGGCTCGCACGGGTTCGGATTGGACCGCCAACGCTGACGACGCAGTGCGTTGCCCGAGCGTCGTCCCACACCCGTACCGCCGCGCCGTCGTTGCCTTCCCAAGCGCGAACCTTTGCTCCGGTCACCGCATGCACTTGCATTCCAGCGATGGGGTGGTTGCCGCAACTCGCCCCTTCGACCCAGATCAGCGGGGGAGCGGGAGCGGCGAAGGCCTGCTTAAAGGCGGCGAGTATCGCGGGCTGTGTGTTTGTCGAGCCAAAGGCAATCTGGCGCACGATCGTGGCATCCCACGCTGCCATCGCCCGGGCCAGACGCCGAACCATTGCGGCCGGGGATTCGGCCGCGACCGGCGTCAGCGTGAGGTGAAGCTCCGAAACGGGTGCGGACTTGACCGCAATCAAATTCATCCCGGGGGCGCGGTGCCGTTGAATTTGCGCGCGGGTCGCAATTGGCGGGATCGGTTCAGGCTGGCCTAGCGGCGGCACGGTTTGAGCAGGTAAGTGGATTTCCATTTTGTTCCTGTAAGAGTTGTAACGATTTCGGTTGGCCGGTCTCCTCCACCGCCATTAGAAGTGAAAAGCATGGCTTTGGTTACAGAAATATGTGCTAATATGTAACCAGCCGGGGGGACCAGGCGTCGGACGTAGTAACGGAGAGCCAACGCCAGTCACTGCGGGCGCGGAGGGGAGAGTGGCATCTTTCGTTTATGGGAATCGCTATGTGGGGAAAAGTATCGAGACTGCTTACCTTCCTGCCGGCGGTCGGACTGCTCGCCGACCCGGCGGGCGCGGTTTTGACGCCGACGGTTGAGAGCCCCTTTGTCAGTCCGGCGGAGTTCAAACCGGAAGGCGGAATTGACCAACTGGTTTTCGCCAACCTGGAGCGGCTGAAAATTCAGCCCGCGCACATCTGTACGGACGCGGTGTTTGTCCGGCGGGCCTACTTGGATGTCATCGGCACGCTTCCCACCGCGAAGGAAGCCGGCGATTTTCTTCTGAGCCGCGAGCCGAACAAACGTGCCGCGCTCATTGAGCGCCTGCTGGCGCGCGCGGAGTTTGCGGATTACTGGGCGATGAAATGGAGTGATCTGCTCCGGGTCAAGGCGGAGTTTCCCATCAACCTTTGGCCCAACGCAGCGCAGGCGTATCACCGCTGGATTCGAACCGCCCTCCGGGAGAACCAACCCTATGACCAGTTTGCGCGCGAATTGCTCACGGCGAGCGGCAGCAATTTTCGCGCGCCGCCAGTCAACTTCTACCGCGCGCTGCAAAACAAGACGCCGTCCGGCATCGCGCAAACCGTGGCGCTGACGTTCATGGGTGCGCGGTTGGAGAACTGGCCGCCCGATCGGCTGGCGGGCATGACCGTTTTCTTTTCGCAGATTGGCTTCAAGCAAACATCGGAATGGAAGGAGGAGATTGTTTTCTTTGATTTCACGAAAACGAACGCCGCGGCGGCGAGGCTCCCCGACGGAACGCAAGTCCAATTGTCGCCGGGCGAGGATCCGCGGGAGAGGTTTGCCAACTGGCTGATTGATGAATCGAATCCTTGGTTCACTCGCAACATCGCCAATCGCGTTTGGTTTTGGTTGTTGGGGCGCGGCATCGTCCAGGAACCGGACGACTTTCGCTCCGACAATCCGCCGAGCAATCCCGGGCTGCTGGCGTTCCTAGCGGCGGAACTGGTTTCGTCGCACTATGACTTGAAGCACCTCTACCGGCTGATCCTGAATTCACGGACCTACCAGCTCGCCTCCATTCCCGGCACCGACGATCCAGCAGGCACGCTGAACTTTGCCGCTTATCCCTTGCGGCGGTTGGACGCGGAGGTGTTGATTGACGCGCTCTGTCAGATCACCGGCTCGACGGAAAAATACACGAGCGCCATTCCCGAACCCTTCACCTTCATACCCGAAGGGGAACGTTCGATCGCTCTGCCGGACGGCAGCATTTCGAGTTCATTCCTCGAATTATTTGGACGTCCGTCGCGCGATACCGGCCTGGAATCCGAGCGCAACAACCGTCCCACCGCCGGCCAGCGGTTGCACCTCCTGAATTCGAGCCATATCCAACGCAAGATCGCGCAGAGCCGGACGGTCCAAAACCTGGCTGCTGCCGGGTCCAGTCCGCGCGAGTTGATTGGCGGGCTCTATCTGGCAACGCTTTCACGATTTCCGACCGCGGACGAGTTGAAGGTCGTCAACGCACATTTCGAGGGGCACCAAACCAACCAGCGGGAAGCGGCGGCTGATCTTGTCTGGGGGCTGGTTAATAGCGCGGAGTTCCTCTATCGGCATTGATTTGAAAACCACGGGCTGCTGAGTGCCAGGGGGAAAGCGAACAGCAATTCAAAATATGAATACGGATTCAAGGTTAGCTGACCGGTCGCTGCGGCGCGACTCGGCGCGCGTGATTTCCCGTTTGGGCTGCCTGCCCCTTTCCCGGCGGGAAGCGTTGCGCCGTTGTCTCTTCGGTACGGCGGGCTTGTTGCTGGCCGATGGCTGGGGGCTGCAGGCGCGGGCGGCCACCCACCCCACCAAGGCGAAATCGGTCATTCAAATCTGGATGTGGGGCGGTCCGTGTCATCTGGACACGTTCGATCCGAAACCCGGTGCGGGTTACGATTATTGCGGTCCGCTGGACAAGCCGATCGCCACCAACGTGGACGGCATCATGATTGGTGAGCTGCTGCCGGGGTTGGCTAAACAGGCGGACCAGTATTCCATCATCCGCAGCATGACCCATGGCAACAACGGCCACGAAACCGCTTCCTACATGGTGCAAACCGGGCGGGCCTCGGGCGGACGCGATGTCTATCCCAGCGTCGGCGCGGTCACGTCGCTGTTCAAAGGCTACGACGCCGGCTACGTCGGGTTGATTCCGCCATACATCGTGCTTACGGAACCGCAGGGACGTTTTTCCGAGGCGGGCTTTCTGGGTTCGCGGTTCAAGCCTTTCGCCACGGGTGGCGATCCGGCGGCGCCCCGGTTCATGGTGGAAGGGGTGGTGGCGCAAGGAATCACGGATGAACGCCAAAGGCGCCGGCGCGAGCTGCTCCACCAATTGAACACGCTGGGCCGCGCCATGCCGGGTGATGCGTCGTTGAAGGCGCTCTATCAATCCGAGGATCAGGCCTACGAGATGATTCTCGGCGACGCGGGCAAGTTGTTTGATCTTTCACAGGAAAAGGACGAGTTGCGCGACCGTTATGGCCGCAACACCTTCGGGCAATCCTGCCTGATGGCGCGGCGATTGGTGGAGAAAGGCGTGCCGTACATCACGATCAATTACAAGGGCTGGGACACGCATAAACAACATTTTCAAATCATGCGCCGGAAACTTCCGGAAATGGACAAGGGCCTCGCGACGTTGCTCCAGGACCTGAAGGAGCGCGGGTTGCTGGACAGCACGATCGTCTGGTGGAGTGGTGAATTTGGCCGGACGCCCAAGGTGCAGTGGGAAGCGCCGTGGAATGGTGGCCGCGGTCATCATGGCAAGGTTTTCTCCGCCGTGGTCGCAGGCGGCGGGTTCAAAGGCGGCCAGGTGATCGGGGCCTCGGACGCGAAAGGGGACGAGGTGAAAAACCGCCCCGTGTATCCGGTGGACCTCATCGGCAGCATGTACGAACTGCTCGGGATTGATCCCAGCGCGAAGTTGCCCCATCCGCAAGGCGAGGACGTGCGCGTAATCCCTGCGGTGGCCGAGGCGGGGATAATCGGCGGACGCCTGAAGGAAATCATGTGAGCCGGGTCTCAGCCATGAACCGATACCTGGGGCGCGGCCAGTCCCGTCCGTGCGAACGGCAAGCTTGGCCCTCGCCGCCATGGCTGGTCGCGCTCCTGACAATTTCGCTTCTCGTCGCAGTCTCGGCCCAAGCCCAGCCGGCCTTGCCGCGCATCGGCTACGTCTATCCCGCCGGCGGCCAGCAAGGTGCGAACTGTCAGGTCACCATTGGCGGACAATTCCTGGACGGCGTTACCAACGCGTTCGTCTCCGGCGACGGGATTCAAGCCGCGGTGATTGATTTCAACAAACCGATGCCGCAGGGACAGTTCAATAACTTGCGGGATCAACTCAAGGGATTGCAGGACCGGAAGGCCGCCGCGCGCCGGTGGCCCAACTCCACCAACGTTTGGACCGCCGCGGACGACAAGACGGTTGCCGACATCCGCGATAAAATTCTCAAAAATCCGCCCAATCGCCAGGGCAATCCCGCCATCGCGGAAACCGTTACGCTTCGCCTTAGCTTCGCCACGAACGCCGAGGCGGGCGAACGCGAAATCCGGCTCGGAACGTCGTCGGGTCTGTCGAACCCGCTCGTTTTCCGCGTGGACCAACTGCCGGAGTTCTCCCAACCCGCCGCCAAGGCCGCCAACCCGGAAGCGGATCGCTTCCGCGAGCGCTTCGGTAAACCGACTACCGCGGCGCCGGCAAAGTCCGAGCCGCGCATCACGCTGCCCGCCGTCGTCAACGGCCAGATCATGCCCGGCCGCGCGGATCGTTATCGCTTTCACGCCCGCAAGGGGCAGCAACTGGTCGCGATCGTCAGCGCACGCGAATTGATTCCGTATCTGGCCGACGCCGTGCCCGGCTGGTTTCAAGCCGTCGTCACGCTCTATGATGCGAAAGGAAAGGAACTCGCCTACGACGATGACTTCCGCTTCCATCCCGATCCGGTGTTGCATTGCGAAATTCCCAAGGATGGCGACTACACCATCGAGATCAAGGATGCCATCTATCGCGGGCGCGAAGATTTTGTTTATCGCATGACGGTGGGCGAATTGCCATTCGTGACGGGCCTTTTTCCGCTCGGGGGCAAAATGGGCGATCCAACCACCGTCACCCTCGAGGGCTGGAATCTGCCGGCAACCCAATTGACACAGGAAAACAAGCGCACTGGAATCCACTTCGTGTCGGTGTCCAAGGACGAGCGCGTTTCCAACGCTTTGCCTTTCGCGGTGGACACTTTGCCCGAAGGACGCGATCAGGAACCGAACACCGAAATCCAGCGCGCGCAAAGAACCGCGCTGCCCATTATTATCAACGGGCGCATTGATCAACCGGGCGACGTTGATGTGTTTCGCTTTGAAGGGCGGGCGGGAGATGAAATCGTGGCGGAAGTTCAGGCCCGCCGGTTGGGTACGCCGCTGGATTCGGTACTGAAGTTGACCGCCGCCGACGGGAAACAACTCGCATTGAACGATGATTACGAAGACAAAGCTTCCGGGCGGAACACCCACCACGCCGATTCGTATCTGCGCGCCACGCTGCCTGCCAGCGGCAGCTACGATGTTCACCTGGGGGACACGCAGCACAAGGGCGGAGCCGAGTACGCCTACCGGCTGCGCCTCAGTCCGCCGCGGCCCGACTTCGAATTGCGGGTCGTCCCAGCCAGCCTCACCACCCGCCCCGGCGCCAGCGTTCCGCTGACCGTGTATGCGTTGCGTAAGGACGGTTTCACGAATGAGATTACGCTGGCGCTGAATGATGCTCCGGACGGTTTCACCCTGAGCGGTGGTCGCGTGCCGGCGAATCAGGATCAAATCCGAGTGACCCTGGCGGCGCCGTCAACCTCGGGGAAAGAGCCGTTCCACTTGCAGCTGGAGGGGCATGCGACCATTGAAGACCGTGCGGTCGTTCATCCAGCCGTGCCGGCGGAAGACTTGATGCAGGCGTTCGCCTACCGGCATCTCGTTCCGGCCAAAGAATTGCAAGTGGCCGTGATCGGACGTGGAGGGGTGCGAGGTGGCGTGAAGCTTCTGACCCCGACGCCGGTCAAAATCCCGGCCGGTGGAACGCTTCGGGTCCGGGTTGGCTTCTTCGCGCCCCGGATGGCCGAGGCGCTGCAGTTCGAACTCAGCGAGCCGCCCGACGGCATCACCATCCAAAGGGTGTCCCCCAATCGTGAGGGCGCGGAGATCGTGCTGGCCAGCGATGCCGCCAAAACGAAAGCCGGTTTGACCGGCAATCTGATCGTAAACGCCTTCGCGGGGAAACCCGGTGGCGACGGAAAAGGCAAGGGCGTGGGGAACCCGCGCCGCGCTCCGGTGGGAAGTTTGCCCGCTCTGGCTTTCGAGGTTGTGGCCGGCCAATAAACCGGCGGCGGGCTCAGTTCACGGATCGATAAATCACATTCGTGGCGAACAGCGCGATCATGATGACGCAAAGGGAGAATTTGCCGATCACCCCGAGCAGCAGTCCGACTACCGCTCCCGCTCCCGCCTTGGCCGCCGCTTTGAATTCCTTGTCGCCGATCATCTCAAACAGCATGGCCCCGAGGAATGGTCCTAAAATGATGCCCGGCAGGCTGAAGAACAGCCCGATGATTCCGCCGAGCACCGCGCCGACTGCCCCGCGCCAGGTGGCCCCAAACTTCTTTGCGCCGAGCGCGGTGGCTAGAAAATCGAATGCCAGCGAAACCACCGTGAGGACGATTAACGCGATGAGCACCACGTTGTTGAGGCTGGCCGCGCCGAAGTACAGCCGATGACCGATCGCCGCCGCCAGGACCAGCGGAGTGCCGGGCAAACCCGGAACGATGCTGCCAACGAGTCCGAGCAGCATCACCACCAGCGCCAAACTGAGACCAATGATTTGTTCCCAAGACACCGCAGCAGAGTAGCAGAAGGCTGGCGTCCGCCAAGCAGACTGCGCGCGAACTTGACCGACTTGGGGGATGGCCGCGGTGGCGGAATTCTGAAAAGCGATGGAAAACGAAGCCCGACCTGGTTTCGGCTTCGGCAAGTTTGCGACGAATAGCATCGCGGCTGCGCCGCCCGAAGGATTCGCCCCACGGAATCTCCCGGTTCACCCGACTCCTCTCCCTTGCTGGATTGTCATTGTGAATAACTTTCCCGGGAAATCTCCGTCCCCCTGAAGTGCTGGGTGCGTCTCCTGCTCCCGTCGGGATTCATGTTCGACAAAACAATCCGACCAGGCTCCGGGATTTTGGAGGTGCTCCTGGACGGCCGGCCTGTGAAACTGCCCCCCGAACGCCGTTCCCTCAGCGCCATTCGCACGTATCTCGAAACGCTCGCGCTCGAAAATGAGCGCATTCTCTGCACCTTCAGCGTGGATGGTCATCCGGCAAAATCGCCCGGGCCCGGCGGGGAAATAATTACCTTCACCCGGGTGGAAGGCCAGACAGTGGGGTTGGCGGACATGCCGCTGCGCATGCTGGAGTCCGCCCTGCGCGAAACCGCCCAAGTCCGCGCCAAGGCCGAAGCCGCCGTCACCCAGGTGCTTATCAACGACGGTTCGGAAGCCCGGGAGCTATGGTGGGATTTGGCGCGCAAACTCAAGGAGCCGTTGCTGACCCTGAGCCTCCTGCCGGAATCGTGCTATCCCGCTGCGGCTGGTTGCGCGTCGCTCCTGCAAATGCGCAAGTGGCAGCTCCAGCAACTCGCCGTCATCATCAAGGACGTGGATGCCGCCTGCTGGTCTCCGAATTCCGACGCCCTCGCCACCGCGATCGAAAGCCGTGCCCTTCCTTGGCTCGACAAATTGCTTCAGATCATTCGCCTCTGGCATCAAACCATCCTGGCCAGCACGCGCCTGTGGTCGATAGACAACCTGGACATTGACCAACGCTCCCTTGCCAGCCGGTGACCAGAAATGGGACGAAGGTTTGGACTCGATCAACTTGAATCGGGCTTAAGCGGGGTGTAATCCGAATTCCGGTTCGGGGAAGAATAGCGGTTCAACGTTCACAACCACCGGGTTGTGCTTTGATGATTGATTCGGTGACGGCGTTTCGCCAGCCTGAAACCGCTGCCGCGAAAGCAAAGCCAGCGCGCGCCGACCCGGCTCTGCAAATGAAACCTCAGCCCCATTCCGCCGAAGAATTCGGTCCGCAACGCGACTTCTGGTGGCATCGCGATTTCCTCGACCTCATGCCAACCCTGGCGCTTGGGCGAAGCCGCATCGCTCGCCGACATCGGGTGCGGACAGGGCCATTGGTCGCGTCTGCTCTATCCATATTTGCGCTCGCCGGCCCGGTTGGCCGGCGTGGATCGCGAACCGCAGTGGGCGGTGGAGGCGGCGGTGAATTTCCACCGCGCCTTTCCGCAGGTTGCACTTGACCGGTTCACTTTCGTGCCAGGCGACGCCACGAAGATTCCGCTCCCGGACAACGCATTCGACGTTGTAACCTGCCAGACCGTGCTCATGCACCTGGCGCAGCCGATGGCGGCGCTGCGCGAAATGCTCCGCATCCTGCGCCCCGGCGGACTTCTCCTTTGCGTCGAGCCAAACAACTTGAGGAACTACGTGGCGTTTACTTCGCTCACCGCCGTCGAACCGGTCGAGACTATTGTGCGCCGATTTGAGTTCTGGCTGCGCTATCAACGCGGCCAGATTGCCGCCGGACAAGGCAACAACACCCTCGGTGACCTGC
The DNA here is from genome assembly GCA_020848635.1 of Limisphaerales bacterium. GTDB lineage: Bacteria > Verrucomicrobiota > Verrucomicrobiia > Limisphaerales > JADLHS01 > JADLHS01. Next base: position 2,116 of record JADLHS010000513.1, on the reverse strand, counting down.
TCCCCGGCTATTTCGCCGAGATCGGGCTGACCGAAATTGCCGTGCATCAATCCGACCGCGCCGCCGCGATTTTTCCACCATACGATCGCCCGGCGCAACAGGCGCTCCTGGAACAGGAGCAAACGTCGAAAAGCTCGGCCAGCGGACCGTGGAATCGAGAAGAGGTGCGCCGTTGCGTTCTGACCGGTGGCGGCACTGCAGAGTTCTTCGAGCGCGGGTTTGCTGAGCTGCTCGCGAAATATGCACAGGAACAGCAAGCCATCAGTGCCCGCACCTTCCACGCCGCATATGGCAGCCTCTGTTATCTCGTGTCTGGTCGGAAGCCATAAACTACGCGGGCAAACCTGACCAGCTTTGGGGATTGCCTTGGCTCACGAAATGAAGCTGAATCGCGGCGGATGAAAGATGAGGCTGATGAAACTATTACTGTCAGTCATGCCTCTGTGAGCCACACCCATGCTTGCAACTGAACCCACCGCCACCGCAGCCAGCGCAATCAACGCCCTGGGCATTGACCTTTTGCTTAAGTCCGGCCCGCCTGACGTGAATGCCCTGCTCTCGCCATATTCCATCCAAAGCGCCTTGGTCATGGCGTACGCCGGCGCGGCGGGCGACACCCGCAGCGAGATGACGAAAGTATTGCATTACTCAAAGGACGACGCAGAAATCCAACGTTCGTTCGCTGCATTGAAAAAGTCGCTGGCAGAAGTGGCTCAAAAAAGCACTCGCGACGCTGAGCAGATGCAAAAGTGGGGCGGCAAGATTGATCCCATCACGCTGACCATGGCCAACCGATTATTCGGCCAGACGGGTTACGCTTTTCGCGAGCCATTTCTCAAACTGGTAAAGGACGACTACGATGCGCAGCTCGAACTGCTGGACTTTGTCAAGGACGCCGCGGACGCCACGAAACACATCAACTCTTGGGTGGAGGAGCAAACCCGTGAGCGCATTCGCGATCTCATTCCCACTGGCAGGCTGACTGACCTTACGCGGCTAGTCCTGGTGAACGCCATCTACCTGAAAACCCCATGGGCTTGCGAGTTTTACGAGTCTAACACCAAGGGGCAGCCTTTTCACCTGAGCGCGAACAATCTCATCAGCGTACCTACGATGATGTCCACGCGCACCGTGGGTTATGCCCGGCGCGATGGCTGTACCGTGCTAACGATTCCTTACTGGGGCAGTGAGCTACAATTCCTCATTCTGCTCCCGGAACAACCGGAGGGACTCCGCGCGTTGGAAAAGAACCTGACGGCCAAGCAACTTGCGGGCGGCGCCAGGCTGGGCTTGCAAATGGTGATTCTTTACCTGCCGAAGTTCAAACTTGAGCCGCCGCTCATGTCGCTGGGCTTGGAACTACAAGCTCTGGGGATGAAAAGCGCGTTTGACCAGCCGCGCGGCACCGCCAACTTTGACCGCATCGCTCCGCGACGAGCGAGCGACTACCTCTACATCTCCGAGGTGTTCCATAAGACCTTTCTCAAACTGGATGAAAATGGAACTGAAGCTGCCGCAGCCACTGCGTTCACGGCAATCTTAGGAAGTCAGATGGGAGAAAGACCCAAACCCATCGAAGTGCGGGTGGATCATCCGTTCCTCTTCGCCATCCAGCATCGTACCAGCGGGGCGTGTTTGTTCCTCGGCCGTGTGTGCGACCCTCGTTAGACTGCCCCCGTGAGACAACAACAACTGGTTCGACCCAAACCGGGTGGTTTTCGCCGCCACTGGCAGCTCGCTCCCCGCACCGTGTTCTTGAACCACGGTTCGTTCGGCGCCTGCCCGAAACCAATCCTGAAGTTGCAGGCCGGACTCCGCGCCGCGATGGAAGCCGAGCCGGTGCAGTTTCTCTGGCGTCGTTATGAAGAACGGCTCGAACCGGCCCGCCAGGAACTCGCGCACTTTGTCGGCGCAAGATCGAAGGATCTCGTTTTCATCACCAACGCCACCACCGGTGTAAATGCCGTCCTGCGTTCCCTCAAACTCCGGCGCGGTGACGAAGTCCTCACCACCAATTTGGATTACAACGCCTGCCACAATGTGGTCGCGGAAGTCGCTCGGAGGGCGGACGCGAAACTCGTGGTCGCGAACGTCCCGTTCCCGCTGAACGCGGCCG
>JADLHS010000512.1 GCA_020848635.1 Limisphaerales bacterium | reverse complement strand
TAGATGTGGGGGATGAATAAAACAACCGACGCGACGAAGCTGGCCAAACTGCAAAACCTGACCGCGCTGCTGCCCCACGAAATCCGCGGCCAATCCCAAGTGCTGCCGCGCATTGCCTCGGCGGTCCAACGCGGCGAACTTGGCCTCACCAAACCGGGCCGGCCGCGCGGCAGTTTTCTGCTGCTCGGCCCGACGGGTGTGGGCAAAACCGAAACGGTGATTGTGACCACCAATCAAGTTTTTGGGCCGGGACTATTGTTCCGCTTCGACATGAGCGAATTTCAGAATCAGGAAGCGCTCGGGCTGCTGCTCGGCGCACGTCTCGGCGAAGTCGGTTATCTTGGCGCGGTGCGGGAGCGCGCGACGGAAGGCTCACTGCTGTTCGACGAGGCAGAAAAAGCGCATCCGCGCGTGCTGGACATCCTGCTCCAACTGCTCGACGCGGCGCGGATCACGGTGGCAACCGGCCAGACGCTGGACTTCAGCGGCTATTACATCTGGCTCACGTCGAACATCGGTTCGGCAGAATTGATGAGCCTGCAACATTCCAACGACGCGACATTGGAACGCCACGTCCTGACGCGGGCGCAACAAACGTTACGCCCGGAAATTTTCGCGCGCGTGAATGAAAAACTGGTGTTCCGCCGTTTGAGCTACGAACACCAGTTGGAGATTGCTGAGAAATTCCTGGCGCGTGAAATCGAATTCCTGCGGGAACGCGGGCACAAGCTGGAACTGGACAAAACAGTTTTGCCGTTTCTGGTGCGCAAAGGTTTTCATCCGAAGCTGGGAGCGCGCCCGATGCGCGACGCGGTGGAAAAGCTGGTCGGCGATGCCGTATCGGAATGCCTGCTGCAAGAGCGACCGGGCAGCGGCTCGCTGACCTTGGATGAAATGCGCGACTGCCTGATTGTGCTGTGAATCAGGCCAGCGAAAGATACAGGTGGGTTTCGCCGATGTCCTTGTCCGGTTGGAACGCACCGAGTTTACGTTTCGACAATTGCGCACAGACTCTGCGGATGGCTTTCCGCTTGGCGGGAATGCCCGGCAGTTTTACCAACAGACAATCAGCAAATTGATCACCGGCTTTGCCGGCGTAGATGTCAGGCGCGATCACCTCGGTCGCGCCTGCTTTGTATAGCGTCTCAACGAATTTTAGCGCCTCGCCCACGCGCTTGAATCGGCCGAGCGAGCGCACGGCTTTACCGCCACTCTCCAGCCACTTCCGCGCTTCGGCGCGATTCTTGTGTGCCAAAAGCGAACGGACAAAAACTTGATGGATGTGCTTTTCGGTCGCGACCGAGTCCGGCATGGATTTTCCGGCTTTGCCGGTCAGCTTTGGCAATGATTTGTCTTTGGCACAGGCGGCGCGGTATGCCTCGGCAGTGACGGGACGCCCATGCAGATAGATTTCCTCGGACATCAATTTCCCGTCGTTCAACCACAAGCGATAGCGCCCGGAGAAATCGCCGTTCACAGTGGAGAATTCCAACTGCCACCGCCCATTCTCATGCCAGGTGCGCTGAACACCCGTGCCGTGAACCATCCGGTATTTGCCCAGCAACCGACCGGTTTCGCTCCACTGGCGGCAGACGCCGTGCAACAAACCATCTTGGTAAGGCTCTTCGTTGGCCAGAACACCGTTCTTGTGCCAAACGCGGACAACGCCATGCCGGCGACCGTTGCGCAGGGGCACTACTTCACGAAGCTGGCCATTCCGATGAAAGGCTTTTTCAACAGATTGTTTCACAAAACGGTAAATGTTTCTTTCACCAATAAACCCATTAAACACAAAAATGCGAAGAAAAACAGCCTAGAATTAGGTTAGCGCACAACAATCGTTTCGAGAGGACATGCCCCCCCGCGATGAAATCCTAAAGGCAAAACTCCCCGGCGGCGGCGGGCGGGTCAAGGAGGAACGGAAGCGCGAGCGTCTAAGCAAGCGAGCCGTAGAATCCTTGGCGCGACCGACGACGCCGTACAATCGAAAAGGTTCTCATCGCGCTGTCCCTTCTACGAACCGAATGGCTCGCCAATTTTCAATCAGTGATTGGCTAATTGATAATCGTCAATCATCGATTTATCCGCATTTGTGGATTGGCAGGCTTCGGTCTGCGGTCGGCGAGCAGAAAAAGTGGAGCGCAGGGGTAGTGACGGCGGGAACGAAGCCGGAGCGCAACGCTGCCGCCGAGCCGCAGACGGAAGCGCGCCGCTCATGCGGCACATTGCGGATGCTCGCTCGTGACGAGTGCGCGGTTTGAGAAGCGGAACGGGCGTGGTCGAGAGGGGGAAAGGGGCGACCGAAAGCCCGCGCAGCGAAGCAAACCGCACGTTGGTCACGGCGACTTTGCCAATTTGCGAGGCGCTCAGCCACCGCATCTCGCGACAGTGACTGCCATCACTGAAAATAGATGTTGACTTCAACTCAACATTTGCGAGAATGCTTCAACGATGGAAACAACGTTTGGCCAGAAATTGCGTGAATTCCGCCAGGATAAGAGTCTGACGCTGCGTGCCCTGGCGGAGGCCGCAGGGGTGGATTTCACATATTTGTCGAAGATCGAGAACGACAAGGTGGGCTACCTGCCGGGAGCCGAAACGATTCGGGATTTGGCACAAGCACTCGGGGTTGACGCCATTGAATTGTTGGAACTCGCCAATAAGCTACCGCCTGAACTCGCCGCGCTGGCCGGCAATGCGAATGCGAGGCGCTTTTTCCAGAGAGCCGGCGAAATCGCCTCGCCAAAAGATTGGGACGCTTTGCTTGATCTGTTGGAGTCGAGAAAGTCGGCTCGATCACCTGGGGGCAATAAGGGGGGCGGCAAATGAGCTTTCGATGGTCATTCTCCACGGACAAGTTGTTCCGACGATGCCAGCGCCAGTTCTACTTTGCGCAGATAGCGGCTCATCACTCCCCAAAAGAGCCGTGGCGACGCGAAGCATTCCTTTTGAGGCAAATGAAGACTCTGGAATTGTGGCGTGGTTCTGTGATTCATGAGGGGATTCAGCATTACGTCGTTCCCGCTCTCAGAAAAGGAGACGCTCTTGATTGGGAGATGCTCACGGAGCAAACAATTCAGCGCGCCAAAGCGCAACTGGCGTTTTCAGAACAGAAGCGGTATCGCGAATCGGGGATTGTGAAGGCCGAGCATGAGGATTTCTGCGCTCTAATTCCGCATGAAAACGGCAAAGGAGTGTCCGGAGAGGACTTTGACGAAGTGTGCAGTCAAATCAGAACTGCCTTTCAACGGCTGGCATCATTGTCTGATTTGTGGCAGCCGCTTCTCGGTCGGAAGGACTGCAAGGCTGAGGAACAAATCTGGGTAGAATTCGATGATGTGAAAATCATGGTCCAGATTGACCTGCTGTTCGAGCGGTCGCTGGGACATCCCACCATCATTGATTGGAAGTCTTACGAACTTGGCGGCGACACGGACGCGCGACTTCAGACGGCGCTTTATGGCTGGGCCGTGTGGAAATCCAAATTGTTTACCGATCTGCGCGATGCACAAAATATCGAACTGTTGGAATGCCAAGTGCAAGACGGTGTTGTCATCAAGCACGAATGTTCGCTTGAGGTCTTTGATGAGTTGGAAGACCACCTTTATCGAAGCTTGAATCGTATCTTCTCGCTTTGTCGCACGAAAAAGTTGGCCGACGCACGCCTTCAGGATTTTGCGTTTACGGACAATCCGAACAACTGCGAACATTGCGCGTTCCGACAGCTCTGCATCGAGAGGGCCTCGATGCACGATCCTGTCATAGCAAGCTTGCCGCCTCGGCGTCCGCCAGAGCGGAAAGCATTTCGCCCTGTTCCGCAACCGGCGCTTTTTTAGGAGGAAACAATGAAGCAACACATATTCAACCTCTATCCAGTAACAAATCAGGATGACCTCAAGATTTCCTATCGGTTTGTCGAAGTGGATGGCGAACTGGGCTTGGGGTCGCACGATCCCGACCTGGCAGCGAAGAACCTCAATCTACTGGCGAAGAAAGTGGCGTTTGGACAAGAGTTGCCCGTCGCGATTATTCGGGGCGGTGAAAAACCTTTGCTTGCCGTTGCCGCAGATCGCCCAGTTAAGCGATGTGAGTATCAGCTCACGCCGCATGTGGCGACGCTGCGTCCGCAAGATGAGATTCACTCGGTTGCTTTCTCACAACTGGACGATGCGACACGCGGAATAGCGCTGTCGTTTCTCGGATGGGAACTTCGCGGACATTTGTATGGGCATCGCGATTTGTGGCGAAGTGGGCCGAATGCATTCTACCGCAAGAAGCCGGTAAACGACGACCCGCGCCGAAGCTTCGATATTTATGGTGGCTTTAGCCCAAGGTTTTTATTCGTTGAAGGTCGCCTGCACATCGCCATACCGGTGATGTATTGCTATACGGATTCGCAATGGGCGGACAAAGCGTTCGACAACCGTGCAATTCAAAGACTCGGCGGGAGAAAGATGCTCTATCATTTCGGGCAGCAGATATATCCAATCAAGTTCCAACGGCGCACCGGCAAAACGCTTCGGGTGCAACAATTCTGTCCCGAGGGCACGAACACGACGGCAAATGTATTCGATTGGACTGTTGAAAAGGCAGGCGAAGCACCTGCGGGTCGCCGTCTTGATCCCGACTCGCTGGCGATTCAATACAGGAACTTTGGTAACGAGGATGAAAGATACGGCGCATTGTCGCTCTGTAAGCTGATGCTCAACAATGACGACGCACGCGTAGCCCGCTCAAGGCGGGAATACCAACGGACGCCGAAGCAGCGAATCGAGAGCGCGACCGCCATCGTGAATACTTTCCTGGCGGGCATGAGCCTATCGGGGGTCAGCCTGAAAATCAGTCCATCTCCTCGCCCCGCAACAGCGAAGCATTTTGATTATCCTGAAATCCGATTTGGAAACGGCCGGGTTTTGCGAGTCAGCAAAGCTCCACACAACGGCAGCGTCTTGCTGAAAGACCTGTCGCGCACACGAGCCGCGATGCTCGAAGACAAGAACGCCGGTTTCGCTGTGCTGTCCGAGCTTGACGATCAAGTCTTGATCGCGCCGCGTTCCCTTGGCGTCGCGGTGGTGAACGATCTGAAATCGCGAATCGAGGCAACCGTATCCTCCTTGATCCGCAAGCCCTACACTCTCCAACTGGTCCGATTCAGCGACGAGAACAAGCGCACGTTGCGAGAACAGGTGAAGGCCGTCGTCAGTTCCTTGGACGAGAACTCGATTGAGGGCGGAAGGGGCGTGCTTGTGCTTCCTCCCGGCTCGCAGCCCGACCTCCACAACTACATCAAGAAAAAGCTACGCAATCGTGTGCAATTTCAGTGCATGTCAGCCGGGAAGCTCGCGGGGTTTTACCAGACCAACGGAAATGTTCAGAATCATCACAACGGCCCAAGCAACGGTCAGAATCAGGTCGTTCGGCCAGCGCCGGAAAACAAATTCCGCAGCTATCTTCTCAACATGGTCATGGGGTTGATGATCGTGAATCGGCAATGGCCTTGGGTGCTGAACAAACCGACGCATTACGACGTTTACATTGGTTTGGACGTGCTCGACCACACCGCCGCGTTCACCTTCTTGTATGAAGGCGGCGCTGTGTGTGCCATGCGAGATCAAGAATCGAGTCACAAAGAAAAGTTGTCCCGCGAACTTGTGGCAAAACTGGTTTATGAAGGACTGAAACAAGATTTGCCAGATCTGGATGAACCGCCTCGCTCCATCGTGTTGCGGCGGGATGGCCGGCTTTTTGAGTCGGAGTGGTTGGGATTTCTTGACGCCATCAAGAAACTGGTGGCCGAAGGCTTGTTGTCGGCGGACGTGCTGACTGGGACTGTTGAAGTTCCTAAGCACTATTCCTACGGAATCCGCTTGGCGGAGTCGGACATGAATGGGCTGCAAAATCCGGCTTTGGGAGCTTGGGAATCATTCACGGACTCAGAAGGCATCGTTTGCACAACCGGATGGCCGTTCAATATTCCCGGAACGGTAGAACCGCTCGTGGTTCGGGTGGTTCGTGGGAATCTCAAGCTCGCCTGGATTCTCGAAGATACCTTCGGTCTGTCTCAACTCTGCTGGCCCGTGCCCACAGCCTGCATGAGGTTGCCCATTGACCTCAAGCTGTGCGATGAACATTTGCGCGCGTTTGCCGGGAGAGCCGATGAGGACAACGCGCTGTTTGATGGAACATTGGAAAACGACGAAGAACCGCTGCTAACCGCAGCCAGATAGGAGAAAAACCATGAGCGACCTATCAATCATAGCCCACGATTACGAACTGAACGCCGAATTCGCGCGGAAGTTCAACGACGCCGTCCTGAACCTCAAGCGCGTGTATCTGCTGCGTCGAGCGGCCACGCCGGACACGCAACCGGAAATCGAAAAGTCGCGCGGCGAACTCCGGCATTTGTTGGAGTCATTGGTTCTGGCACTTCAGGACGAAGGAAAGTCCTGGACTGCCGACCAAGCACAAGTTCCCGCTGATGTGCTTGAGCGACTTCACAAACGCTTGAAGGGTGAACTGCCGGAGACCATTGTCGAACTCCGCCGCGTCACCGATAGCCTGGCCAAAGGTGCGGCGCTTGATGAAGCGGCATTCGCTGCGTTGGATCGTGTTTGCGAAGCGGCTGATGCCACTGCATCTGCTGCGTTTCGCCGCTTGCGTCGCATCTGATGCCCAGCCTGCTACACAACCTCCTGCTTGACCTGAGACGGCGCGGGCATTGCGTCTTGAACGAATTGGCTGTTCTGGAAAAAAGCCTGCCAGCAAATTTCAACGCCCACCGGGCAGGTGTAGTGCAACGCCTCACCAGAGCACTGTCCGTGGTGGACGGCTTGCTGGCCGACCCGGACCTGGCTGACCCATTGCTTGAGCCGAATTTCTTCATGGATTTCAAGCGGCTCTCGGAACTGATCCTCAACGTGGAGGATTCGTCGCTGCTCATCCTCAAGCGATGTTCGCAGGAAGACCGCTTTCTATCCGCGCTGCTTCAACAGATTTGCCGTGAGGTTGGCTACAAAGAACCCGCGCCGCTCTGCGGCGCGTTGAGCTTTCAATATTTTCAGGCGCTGATGGGCATGGACATCATCATGACGCCGCAAACGCAGGCGTCCGAGTTGTTGGCCTTGCCGGACCTCTACCATGAACTTGCTCATTTCGTCCTCTTTCGTCGCCGCACCGAATTTGAAGTCCCGCTCCTGGGGTTGATCCACAAGTTTTTTACGGATGCGATTCGGAAAGGGAAGCAACAAGGCTTGCCGAAAGCGTCGTTGGAAATCATCCGGGATAATCATGTGTTATGGACCGGCTCGTGGCACGTTGAATTCGCCTGCGACATGGTTGCGACCTATTGGTGTGGTCCGGCTTACGGGCTGGCGAATCTGCGGTTGAGCGCAACTCGCGGTGATCCTTACCAAGATGGCTTAACGCATCCAGCAGACGACGCGCGTCGCGCGGGAATCGAATGCCTCCTGAAGTTGGCTGGTGAAACAAAGGCGGCGGGAGAAATTGATACCTTGTGGCATGATTTGAAAAGGCTGTCACCTTCAGCGCAACCTCCGGGCTACGCGAAACGGTATTCAACGCGACTGTTGGAAAAACTTGCGGAGTGCATTTACGCAGCCTGCGTCAAAGCCGGGTTTCGCCGGTTCGCGGATCAACAGCACCAGACGGATGCCTTTGTCAGTCGCACGGTGTCAGATGCGTGGAAAGCATTTCAACATGATGCCGGGGCTTTTCCCACCTTCGAGTCTTCCGCCATTGGTCGGCTCAAGAGCCAGTTGATGCCTGTGTGATGGCTTGATTCGGATGAACCCTGACGTTTTCGATGACTTCGACACCAAGGACTTCTGCGGTCGTTTTGTATTCCAGGGGCAATTGTGATTCGAGCACCAACACAACGCGAATGTTCGACGGCATGGCGTAGCGCTTGTCGTGCGTCATCGCCGTCAGGAGTGCGCGATACTTGATTGTCTGATAAAGGCCACGCTCGTAATCGGCTGGGTAAGCGTCAGAGATTGCCGATTTTACCTCGACCCCGACGCACTCATCGTCGGACTTGAACAGCACGTCAATCTCATCCAGCGACGGGAGCGGATATTCCACAAACGATTTCTATGCGGATGTAGCTCCGACGAGTTCGGGGTGATCAACTGCGAAAGGCTGCTTCGCGCCTGTTGCGCGTGCGTGTTCATGGTCTGCCCATTCGAAACGCCTGATGTGCGAGATCATCGCAAGCATTGCCGGCCTGCTTAAATTTGTCAGTTGCCCCGCTCACCAGCTTGGAGAAACGCTGGAAGGAAGGGACATCCTTAATCTTAGAAGTGTCTGGAATCAGTTGCGCGATCTGGATGGCCTCACGAAAATCCACATATCGACGCGACCGGCCCCGGTGCTTTCGGCATTCACCATCCAGAAAGGCCTTGGCGTCGTCCTTGGTGAGTGGCGAATTGCAGCGGAAGTTGGATCGGTGTGGAGGTGTGGAGAGGTGTGCATTTACAGCGTGCGGATCCGCGATCAACCACGTTTCCAGTTCCCACGTCAGGCAGAGCAGCTTGATTCTCGCGGCGGTTGCCGGGGCCAGCGATTCTATTTTTTCCCGCAACTCATCAGCTTCGGCTTCACAATTAGGGGCCACTTTTCCCCAATAGGGTTTTAAGTCCCAGGCGATGAGCACCAAGTCGCACTTGCTGGACTCAACGAGTTCGGCTGCTGCTTCGGTTCCATTATTAAATAGCTCTTTTTTGCTCCCAAGCGCCGTGGACTGGACGTGGATGCCGGGAGCCAGCCGGCGGGCGAAACAGGTCAGCACGAGTTCGTCCGCACCGCTGCTGTCGCATTCGAGGACCAATCCCAATTTCATCGAGTCCTCCTGGCTTTCGAGCGGAGCATGCCCATGGAGTAGAGCGAGCCGGGCGCAAATTGTTCCGCCCATTGGCGGAGTTCCTCCTCCTGTGCCGGCCGGCGAAACACCGGCGGCCCACCATCAGATCGCTCCACCGTTACGATGTGCTCCAGCGCGAGCTTATCCAGGAGATACGGGGAGTGCGTGGTCAGAATAACCTGTTTTTCCCCCGAGGTGACGGCGCTCCGGATTTCGTCAATCACGAACCCGATGGCGCGAGGGTCGAGGCCGTTTTCAAGTTCCTCGATAAACAGAACCGAAGGTCCGTTGGGATGGCGCAGAGCCGCGAGGAGGGCCAGTAAACGCAGCGAGCCAGAGGACAAAACCCAGCCGGGCAAAGCGACATTCCGCCGGGATTGAAACCGTTCTGTAAGCTGGATGAGCGAGCGTGTTTCGACCAAATCCTTCGTAATGTCAGGCCGAACATTGGCCGCGTAAGGCAGGATGTATTGCAAATCTTCAATCATCGCATCGAAGCCCGCCTGATCCTGATCCAGGAACGTTTTCAGGATGTCAGCGAGGTTGGCTCCCGATTTAAGGAGCGGCTCCTCGGCCTTGCTCTCCGGGCGGCGGCGCGGCAATCCGATTTCATGCGGGTTCAGACTCAAGAACATCCATTTGCGGAAATCAACCGCCCAATCCTGGTCAAAAATCTGGCTGCCGGCACTCGGGCGTCCCCGATCACGGGCTTCGAAGAAGAATTCTTTTTTGAGTTTGCCGACTTTGAGGAACTCCCGTTTGGCGACCACCGAACGCGCCTTATGTTTGCCGACGCTGGCAGCCAGTTCACCGACTTCCAAGGCGGCATTCCAAGCGCTTTTAGGAATCTTGCCGGCGAGCTCGATTTCAAGCGGCCGGTTGAAAAAGGCACTCCGAGCGGCCCGATTGCGTTCGGCGCCCTGCCAGAGAATGTGGTCGAATTTGAACCACGGGGTCAGCGCGGCCTCGACACCGCCGAGGGCGTAAGTCTGGAAGAACTCGCAGGCTTCGATCACGCTGCTTTTGCCCGTGCCGTTGTAGCCGACGAACGCGGTGAGCGGCCCGAGTTTAATCGTGCCGCTGTCCTCGACGGCTTTGAAGTGGCGGACTTTAATGGAGGTCAGTTTCATAGGCGGGTGTCGGGCAATTTGCCGAGACGGAGAAGGTCGCGGTAAGTGTTTAGCGTCTGCTGTTTTACACTCTCATCGACCAAGGGGAAGGTGGTCAGAATATGGGCGAACTCGGATTCGGTCAGGCCGTAGAGGTGGGCGATGAGAGCGTCCAGTTCGGCGCGGAGTTGGGAGCGGGCGGCGGCGTCCGTGACGCCTTTCACGGCGGCGGCGGGCAATTTGAGCGCGGTGCGGACTTCCGCCGCGAGCGCGTCAAATTCCGGCGTGATGCAAATCAACTGTGCCGCCCGCTTCACGATTGGGGCAAAAGTCGCATCGGCCGCCGACAGGCGCGGAATGGGAAGCTGGTAAACATAGAACATATTGCAGTGGTTTGTGACTTTCTGCCGTATGATATAATCCACCGCAAAACTATTCATCATGGCGGAAATAAACAGGAGTTCAGAGAGATTTTTCGGCGCGGCGGAGTTTACCAACGTGTTACCGGTGAAACATCCCGGTGGTAGAATTGTTGAAACGAGCGTGCGCTCGTTTGTGCTGCCGGTAACATCGCGATACGCGAGCCGATACGTTTGATAATCCAGTTGTGCTTCTGTCTCAAGCTCGCGACCCAACACCGCTTTGCGTCCTTCCTTTTCGTTTATCCAGTAGCGAGGTTCAACGTATTTGCAATCGAAATGCCAAATCATCTTTCCCTCGTAGAGTGGCAACCGGCCATTGGCCGACTCTTGGCGAAAGAGATACGCATCGTCTGTCATATTAAATTCGCGGTGCAATTCGAGTCGCCACCCTTTTGCGGCGTCATCTCCAAGCAGGGGCTGCGCGAGCATCTTCTCCGCGATTTCAATGTCTCTCTCGCTCTTGAATTCCATAACGGAAAACGAGTCAGGAGAAAGGCGCTTCAAAAGCTCGACTTTAATTTGCAACGCGCCTTCTTGCGGGAAGCGAGTCAAGTCCGATAAATCGTGACGCATGAACGCGGCTGGAAATTCCTTTGTTTGTCCGCCTTGCTGGAAAGTCAGAACTATGAATTTGAAACTGCGATGAACATTTTCAAAAATCTCTTTGCGATTCTCAAAACAAAACAGCCCTTCAATCTGGGTTGTTGAGAATAGTTTTTCGCGCAGGCTTTTTGCTCCCAAATCTGTGTAGATGCCGCTTGGAATTACGATGCCGCATTGCCCACCAACTC
>JADLHS010000511.1 GCA_020848635.1 Limisphaerales bacterium | reverse complement strand
CCGCCGTTGGGCCGGAACACGCCTTTCTGCGTGATGCCACCCGCGTGGACTACACTTACGCCACCGATGACAAAGCGCTCGAAGCCTTCATGAAACTCGCGCGGCTGGAAGGCATCATCCCCGCCCTTGAAAGCGCGCACGCCGTGGCCGAATGCATCGTCCGCGCACCGAAGATGAGCAAGGACGCGCTGATCATCGTGAACCTCTCCGGTCGCGGCGACAAAGGCGTGGCGCAAGTGGCGGCGAAGGTGAAGTTGGAAATGCCGAAGTAAACCGGTAGGGCGAGTGTCCTCACGAGCTGGAATCCCGCCGACAAAATAGCTCGCCAATGCCAAAATCATTCGGCTAGTCTGACATAAGACTTAGACATGAAGACTATCACACATCTAATCCTCGCGCTCGCCTTGCTGGCGGGCGTTCACTCCGCCACCGCCCAGACACCGATCGCCGCCCTCAGCCAGAACGGCACCCTGGTCGGCTCGGGCCTTTACCCCGGCAGCTATGCCACCGTGGAATGGGCGTCGTCGTTGGCCGGGCCTTGGTCGGCGGACTGGTCGTCGTTGACCCGCGTGACCGTCGCCTCCAACGGCACCATTTCCGTCAGCGTGCCCATGTTCTACCGACTGCAGGGTATTAACACCAACTTCTTCGCCGCCGATGGCACGGTGCTGATTCCGGGCGGTTCGTTCATCATGGGCGATACGCTGGATGGCGGAACCGACGCTGATGGTATTACCAATGCCCTGCCCACGAACGTCTTTGTGTCCAGCTTCTACATGGACACCAACCTGGTTAGTTACAGCCAATGGCAGACGGTCTATAATTGGGCCACAAACCATGGTTATAGCTTTCTGAGTCCCGGAGCTGGGGCGGGACCGAACCACCCAGTAGGGAATATTCATTGGCAGAGCAGTGTGCTGTGGTGTAATGCGCGGTCGGAAATGGCGGGCTTGGCCCCCTGCTATTACTTGGACGCTGGCTTTACCGTCGTGATGAGAAGCGCGACCAACGGCACATCAACTCATTGCTATCAAAATTTGAACAGCAAAGGCTATCGTTTGCCCACGGAAGCCGAGTGGGAAAAAGCGGCCCGGGGCCAACTTGTCGGGGCGCGTTATCCTTGGGGTGACACCATCAGCCCGAGCCAGGCCAACTACGGCCTCAATATCGGCGGGACCACCCCGGTGGGTTCGTATCCCCCCAACTTTTATGGTCTCTATGATATGGCGGGAAATAGGCCGCAAATGGTCTGGGACTATACTGGGGGGGGGGGAGGGCTGCCGGGCTATGGCCTGCCGACCACGAATAATCCAACGGGGTTACTGCAAGATCCGGGCAGTAATCGCAATCTGGTTATTCTTCGTGGCGGTGGCCCGGGCTTGAGCGAAGGGTATTGCCGCGTAGCAAATCGCCAAACTTCGGGCAATACGGCCGCATTATCTGCTAGAGGCTTTCGCTGTGTGCGGAGGCCATAGGGTTTTCGGTTGTGGCTGAAACCGTTGGCCGGAGCGGGCTGGACGCCTCGCCTCGGCCAGAGGACAAACGAACCGCCCCACCCGTGACGGTCACAGACCGCCGCTACCAAACCCCGCCGCCTTTGAACGCGCCTTCGCCCGGCTGGAAAAGGATTTGCGCACGTCAATCGGCAGGTGGGGCGCGTCACTCTGTGCGCGCCGCTCTCGTAAACAAGAACTCTTCCGTTGGCAACCGGCGGCGGGCAGAGGACTGCCCGCGCTACCAGCGCCGATCAGCCGCAGAACGTGGTTTAATCCGGATGCATCCAAACTCTCCACACGCTGCGGCTGGCCTTGCGGTCCAGCCGCGCTCCGCAATGCGCGCTACTTGCAGAAGATGTTGAGTCCCTTGCCGGTTTCCAGAAAGGTTTTCAGGCTGGAAAGCACACGCGGCCAGCCGCCGGAAACTTTCTTCACCATCGTCGAACCGGCCGTGAAACTTCCGTGGGTGACCGTGAGGCAGGTCATGTCTTCCATCGCTTCGATCTCAAACGTGACGCGCGATTTGTCCGCGAGATCGTCCGGGTCGGCCCACGTCAGCACCAGCCGTTTGGTGGGAATGCTTTCGATCACCTTGCCTGTGACCCAGACTTCATGCTCCGGGTTGTGGTGCTCCCATTTCGATCCCTTTTTCCAATCGGAGACGTTGGTCATTTCGCCCCAATACTGGCGGGTGAATTCGGGTTTGCAGATGGCGTCCCACGTCTTCTTAGGCGTGGAGCGGATGTAGGTGGTGTAAACGAACTTTGGCTTTTGCATGGTGTCATTCTTTCTTGGTTTTATTGTCTTCGAGACCTTTTTTCAAATCGCTCAACGCCTGAAGACGATGGCGTTCGTATTTGCCGATCCAGCGCCCGTAGATCTCCTGCAACGGCACGGGATTGAGGTAATGCAGTTTCTCGCGCCCGCGCCAGACGACGACGACCAGCTTCGCGTCCTCCAGCAACAGCAGGTGTTTGGTGACCGCCTGCCGTGTCATGTCGAGGTGTTCACACAATTCACCCAGCGTCTGCCCGTTGCTCTTATGCAACTGGTCGAGCAACGCGCGCCTGCTTTCGTCCGCCAAGGCTTTGAACACTGCATCCATCTCGCGGAACATTATGCAACCAGTTGGTTGCATTGCAAGCACCCGGTTTAAAATGTTAATCGCAGCTTGCCGGTTTATTTTGTCTCCGATGAATCCGGAGGCGCGTAGGTGATGATCCGTGCGCTTCGATTGAAGGAGAAGTAGGACCAGGTCCACTGGAAAAGCACGGCGAGCCGGTTACGGAAGCCGATGAGGAAGATCAAGTGGATGAACAGCCATGCCAGCCATGCGGGAAAACCGGAGCATTTGAACCGGCCAAGCCAAGCCACGGCGGCCGAGCGACCGATGGTTGCCATGGTTCCCTTGTCCCGATACTTGAAAGCAGCCCGGCTCAAGGGTTGGTCGTGCGAGTTGATCTCCCTTTCGATGATCTTCGCCACGTGTCTACCCATCTGCATGGCGGCTGGGGAAACGCCGGGCACAGGCTGGCCGCTCTCCTGCAATACCAGCGCCATGTCGCCGATGGCAAAGACTTCCGGATGACCGGGCAGGCTGAGGTCGGGATTCGCCTTCACGCGCCCGGCTTTGTCGAGTTTAACCCCGAGCTTCCTCGTCAAAGGCGTGGCCGAAACGCCGGCAGCCCAAATGATGTTGCCCGCGCAAATGATTTCGCCATTGGCGAGCTCGACTTCGCCGGCGCGAATGTCTTTCACGTGGATGTTATTCCGGATCTGCACGCCGAGACCTTCGAGCTGGCGTTGCGCGCTGGCAGAGAGGTCGGGTGGCAGATGCGAGAGGACGAGTGGTGAGCCCTCGATGAGAAGGATGCGCGCTTTGGTGGGATCAATGCGGCGGAAGTCGCGGTTCAAGACCGTGCGTGCCAGTTCGGCAAACGCCCCAGCAAGCTCCACCCCGGTTGGGCCGCCACCGACGACAACCGTGGTCAGCAGGCGATCACGCTCGGCCGGATTGTTTTCGTTCTCGGCCTGCTCGAAGGCGAGGAGGATTTTGCTACGGATGCGCAACGCATCGTCCAGAGTCTTTAATCCCGGCGCGAATCGTTCCCACTCAGGATGCCCGAAGTAGCCGGTTTGGCCGCCCATTGCCAGAACGAGATAGTCATAGTCGAGCTTGCCCTTTTCGAGTTGCACCTGTTGCTTAACAAGGTCAAAGCTGACGACCCGGTTGAACAACACGGTGATGTCGGTGCGGTGGGAGAGGATACCGCGGATCGGTTGGGCGATCTCCGGAGCCGACAACCCGCAGGCCGCCACCTGGTAGAGCAGGGGTTGGAACAGGTGATGATTGGTACGGTCGACGACGGTGATGCGTGCGGCTGGATGCCTGAAAGTCTGGCAGAACGTCAAGCCGCCGAAACCCGCCCCGAGCACGACAACGTGCCTCTGTTTGCTCTCGATCACATGCTCAATGTGGGTGGTTTGTCAGAAGTTGCAATAGTGCGAAAACTGCATCCCGGAGGCCAACTTGCGACCTTTGATCGACTGGACCGTTGCCGCGCTTTACTTGATGCCGATGACCATTGAGTCCGGGCCGACGAGGGGTTCGACACGCGTCGCGCGGAAGCCGGCGGCACGCATCCATCCCCGGCAATCCGCCCCGGTGTAATCAAAACCGCCGGGGGTCTCAATGAGCATGTTGAGACTCATCAGCAAACCCAGGGCGTTTTCGCGGCGGTCGTCGTCAATCAAGACCTCATACACGATGAACGCCCCGCCTTTGGGCAACGCGTCGTACGCTTTTTGAATCAAGCGCCACTTCTGCTCCAGATTCCAATCATGCAGAATGTGCCCCATGATGATCACGTCCACCTTGGGCAAGGGGTCTTTGAAGAAATCGCCGGATTGGAAGCGGACGCGGTTCGCGACGCTGTGAGATCGGGCATATTCTTCGAAGATCGGGCGCACGACTGGCAGATCGTATCCCACCGCCGTGAGATGCGGGTGCGCCAGCGCCAGTTGCACCGGCACGGCACCCTGAGCCGCACCCACGTCGGCCACGCTGCGATATTCCGCCCAGGGAAATTTCTCCGCGATGGCGTGCGCAGTGCCGAGGCTGAGGCCGGTCATTGCCTGGAGAAAACCTGCCAATTTTTCCGGCGAGGCATAGAGCTTGCCGAAAAAGTCCTCACCGCTTTTCCCTTCATTCTGCGGCTGGCCGGTGCGCAAGGCTTCCGTTAGCGAGTTCCAAAACCCAAACAGCCTGGCGTTGCTCATTTCCAAAATGCCGCCGACGTACGAGGGCTTGTTGCGGTCCAGAAACAGATCACTCTCCGGCGTATTTGTGTAACGGCCGTTTTGTCGTTCCAGAAATCGGAGGGCGACCAATGCGTCGAAGAAGTCGAGCGCACTGCGTTCGTGGATGCCCAAGCGCAATCGCAAGGTGTCCGCGTCCAACGAACCCTTTGCGAGTTCGGTAAACACGCCAAGTTCAGTCGCGCTCAACAAGGTTTTCGACGCCCAAAAGCCCAAGCCCGTTTGCAGGATGTGATTCGGGGTGGGCGCTGGAATCTTGGCGATTCGGGGTGGGATGTGGGCGTGATTGATTCCGTTGGCCGGACGTCCCGCGACCGCGGGTTCAGGCAGGGTCAAGGTGTTCATGGTTTGGATTTGAGCTGGGATCTTGGTTCTATTCGTTAACGGTCGGTTGACCTTCCGGACCGATCGGAGTCGGCACTTGATTCCGGATGGCTGGGAGGCTGCGCAAATAGGCGAAGACTGCCTTGAGGTCGTCGTCACTCAAGGTTGCGGAAGCCTGCCAGGGCATCGGCGGCAGGATCGGTCGTCCGGCGCCCATGTGTTTCCCGGTGCGCATGGCACGGAGGAACATGTCCTCCGTCCAGATGCCCAAACCAGTGTTGGCGTCCGGCGTTAGATTAGCGGCGTAACTGATTCCCCACGGCCCCGTCCACGCGGTCATGCCCGCCGTGGCGGCAAACCATGGTCCGGGTTTCAAATCCGGCGGTGGCAGCTTCGTGTCCGCGGGATGGCCGGAGAGAAATCGGGCCAGGTCCGGCTCCGGCCCGTTCGGGCCGAACTTCAACGGCGTGTGACAGGCCGTGCAGTCAGCAAATTTGACCAGGTATTCGCCGCGTTGGACGCGCGTTTGGGTTTTGGCCTTCGCCGGGGGTGTGTTGCCAAGGAGCAACAGCACGCCGGTGCCGGCCAGGAACGTTATGGGGAACAGGTATTTCATTTTCATCTAGTTTATTATTAGGATTGTTGGGTGAACCGGTTGTTTGGATTTTACTTTGCGACGGCATTTACAATCGCGAAGAGCAGCGTTATGAACGTCGGGAACTTGATGCGCGCGTTCCAGACCTCCATCTCCGCGGCGCGCAGTGCGCGCAGATAGGATTTGTCGCCCCGAAAGATTGGGCGCGCGGCGATGATCGGCGATGGAATCCGGATGGGCTTGGGGGCGCGCGCGGTCAACAAGTCGAACGACGGGTTCTTTCGAGTGGGCGAAGCGACGGTAGCGGGCGTAGGGATTTTCATAAGTTGGGTTTCCGTTGTCACCGGCGATGCGCAGCATTGCGCTGGCTTCGCGGTCAGTGATAAATTCAGTTTCAGTTTCACGGCGTCATGTTTAACGAATCCCCAGCGGAGGGTAAATGGACCGAAAGACCCAGTGCCACCGAGGCGGCGATGAGGGACAGTGAGTCCATGTTCCGCTTGTTGTTTGAGCGAAGCGCGGATGCCATTGCCCTGCAGGACCCGCGGACCGGCGCATTCCTGGATGTGAATGCCGCCTTGATCCAACTCACCGGTGCGCCCAACAAGGCGGCCCTGGTCGGCAGCAATCCCACGGTCATTGCACCGGAACTTCAGCCCGACGGCGCTCGCTCAGCGGACATGGCCAAGGCGGTGATTCAACTCGCCTTGCAACACGGCAGTCATCGTTTCGAATGGATGATCACCCGTTTCGACGCCGCCGAAATTCCGGTCGAAATTGTGCT